>CAZWZR010000162.1:0-4037 GCA_964638365.1 uncultured Thermotogae bacterium
AGGAAAAAATCGCCCCCTGAAGAAGGTCAAGTCAAGTAAGAATGATATCCCCAGCCTGCTCCCCGGAGAACGTCTTTTAATTTGCACTTTTGCCATTAACTCTATAATATTTACCTTAGATTTATAGATCGTTACCAGAAAATAGCTGGAGGGAACTATTAGTGAAGACAGAGAGAGTCAGATTTGCACCTTCACCGACTGGATGGCTTCACGTAGGTGGGGCCCGAACGGCCTTATTCAATTGGTTATACACGAAAAAACACGAGGGAAAGCTGATACTGAGGATCGAGGATACGGACAAGGAACGTTCCGAAGAAAAATTCATTGAAGGAATAAAAGAGGACATGAAATGGCTCGGTCTTAACTGGGACGAGTACTACAAGCAGTCGGACAGGTTAGAGATTTACGAGAGATACGCCAGACGGCTGGTTCACGAGGAGAAGGCATATAATTGCTTTTGCACGGAAGAGGAACTTGAAGAGAGGCGCCAGAAGGCCCTGGATGAAGGCCGTCCTCCCATATACGATGGGAAGTGTCGGAATCTATCGGAAGAGGAAAAGCAAGAATACAGGGAACAGGGAAGGGAGCCGACAATCAGGTTCAAACTCCCGGAACAGCAGCCTTCAATTACCGTACCGGACAGGATAAAAGGCGACGTAGAGTTTGAAAGCCTCACCACTGGAGATTTCGTAATACTGAAATCGGACGGTACTCCCAGCTATAACTTCGCCTGTGTTCTGGACGATCACCTTATGGAAGTTAGTTTCGTCATGCGGGCGGAAGACCATCTGACCAATACGGCAAAACAGATGCTTCTTTACGAAGCCCTGGATTTTGACCAGCCCGAATTCGGTCACCTCTCCATGTTGCTCGGACCCGACAAATCCAAATTGAGCAAAAGGAGCGGAGCGACTTCCGTCAAGGAGTTCCGTGAACGGGGCTACTTGCCGGAAGCACTAGTCAACCATCTGGCACAGCTGGGCTGGTCTTCCAAGGACGAACAGGAGATATTCACTGTTCAGGAGTTAACGGAAAAGTTCTCTCTCGACAACATAATAGACAGCCCACAGGTATTCGACAGGGAGAAGCTGGACTGGTTCAACAGTCAGTACTTAAAGGAAGTGGAACTGGATCGTCTGGTAGACCTTGCGCTTCCTTTCCTTAAAGAGGGGAACTACATAGAAGGAGAACCAAACCAAGAAGAGAGAGAAGAACTCAAAGCCATATTAAACTTGATCAGACCCTCTATTGAGAACCTCAAGGACCTGGTGGATTACGAGGACCTGGGGATTTTTTACGGCCCCCTGGAATTCAACTCCGAAGCCGAAGACGTCATGACCTGGGCCGAGACACCTGAAGTTTTGAAGGGACTAGAGAAAGAGTTTTCGGAACGGGACGATATCTCACCGGAGGAAGTTTCGGAAGCGGTAAAGAAGGTAAAGGAGAAACTGGACGTCGGTTACAAAGAGGTATACAAACCCCTTCGGGCAGCAGTCACCGGCATGACTTCAGGACCTGAGATCAAAGAAGTAATCAGTATACTGGGACCGGAGGTTGCAGAGGAGAGGATCGTAAATGCACTGGACGAACCGGTTTGATCCTAAACTGCCTTGATCCAACAGGGATTCAGAGCAACAATCTGTCAGTCTCA
The DNA here is from genome assembly GCA_964638365.1 of uncultured Thermotogae bacterium. Lineage (GTDB taxonomy): Bacteria > Bipolaricaulota > Bipolaricaulia > M55B111 > M55B111 > JAGXLP01. Next base: position 1,652 of record CAZWZR010000162.1, read on the forward strand.
AATATATCAAACTAAACAAAGTCAAGCGGAGGAGATTTATCGATGTTATCGATCTACGATCTGAGTCTAGTACCAGGTATCATAGCCGCACTTGCATTGCTGCTTGCCTGGTACTTGATTCGCTACGTCAAGAGTCAAGACAAAGGCACCTCTGAGATGGCTGATCTTCAGGGTTACATACGCGAAGGCGCCTGGACGTTCATGAGCGAGGAAGTTCGGGTATTCGCCGTCGTGATGCTGGCCATCGCCGGATTGCTCTGGGGCTTATTCTACTGGCAAGTCGCGGTAGCCTTTATTATAGGAGCGGTCCTTTCCATGACCGCGGCTTTTATCGGCATGAATTCCGCCACTCACTCCAATGGCAGAACCACAAACGCGGCGAGGTCAAACTTCAAAAAGGCCCTGAACATAGCGATCTCCGGTGGAGGCGTCATGGGTCTGGCCGTAGCCGGACTGGCTCTGGGAGGTCTCGTTCTGGTAATCACCATCTTCAGGGGTTCCTTTAATCCCGCAACGCTACAGATCCAGACGAAGTCGATTCCGGTGATCAGTCAGATCCTCGGCCGGGACGTAAACCTCATTAAGGGAGCTTTAATAGTCAGTGCCTACTCCATGGGGGCATCACTTGTAGCCCTGTTTGACCGTGTAGGAGGAGGAATCTACACGAAAGCAGCGGACATGGGTGCCGACCTGGTTGGGAAAGTAGAACAGGGTCTACCCGAAGACGACCCGAGAAACCCTGCTTCGGTAGCGGATAACGTTGGGGACAACGTAGGAGACGTCGGGGGACTCGGCGCTGACCTGCTGGAATCCTTCATCGGCTCTATTATCTCCGTCATAGTCATCATGCTCTACGTATTCGTTGGTCAGGGAGTTGAAGGGAGTGTAGCTCCCTCCCTGGAAAACATGCTTGGCCAGCTCGGACTCTCGGTGGGGATGTCCACGGGCACGTTCTGGTGGTCGATCTGGGCCCCGATGTTAATCGTCGCAGCAGGCATCTTTTCCAGCATGGTAGGTATTTTCTACATCCGGTCCAGTAAACGTGAAGAGGGAATGCAGTCCATTTTGATGAACGGTACCAGGCTATCCGCTCTTCTCACAGCTGGTTTTGCCTTGATAATAATCTGGATTTCGCCGATGAACTTCGCCCCGTTCTGGTCGGTTCTGGTCGGAGCACTGGTAGGAATAATCATCGGTTACATATCCGAGTACTATACCTCGGCCGAGTATAACCCGGTCCAGAGGATCGCCGAACAGAACGACTCAGGCACTGCAGTCGGAGTGACATCCGGCATGGCAGTTGGAATGCTCAGCACCTTCATTCCGGCACTTACGATAGCGGTCGCGGTGATGATTACCTACTGGCTTGCCGGACTGATGGGCGTAGCTTACGGAGCACTTGGAATGCTGTCCTTCGTAGCGATTACGGTTTCAGTCGACACCTACGGACCGATAGCGGATAACGCCGGTGGAATTGCAGAGGGTGCCGATCTCGACCCAAGCGTAAGAGAAAGAACCGACAAGCTGGATTCGATTGGAAATACAACCGCTGCAATTGGCAAGGGTTTTGCAATTGGTTCGGCAGCTTTCTCGGCACTGGCACTAATTGCGGCTTATATGTGGTCCGCCATAGGAAGTGCCGAAGCCGTTAAGGTACCGACTATAGAAATTCTTTCTTCAGAACCGGGAATAGGTGGATCGGTCGTAGCAGCACTATTCCTGGGCGCAATGATTCCCTACGTCTTCTCTTCACTGTTGATCAGAGGCGTAAGTGATACCGCGGGAACCATGGTCAGTGAAGTCAGACGTCAGTTTAAAGAGATGCCGGGAATCCTGAAAGGGGAGACGAAGCCCGATTACAACAAATGCATCTCCATTACGTCCGCTGGCGGGCTGAAAAGAATGATCGTTCCCTCGCTTCTGGCAGTCTTCATGCCAATAATTGTCGGGCTGGTACTCGGTAGATTCGCCCTTGCGGGCTTTCTAATCGGAGCACTGCTATCCTGTCTCCAGCTCGCCATTTACTGTGCAAATACCGGTGGGGCTCTGGATAACGCCAAGAAGTACATAGAGGAAGGTAACTTCGGTGGCAAGGGTTCGGAGGCTCACGATGCAAGCGTGGTCGGAGACACCGTTGGTGATCCGCTCAAGGACACAGTTGGCCCGTCACTTGATATCCTGGCCAAACTGATGTCAGTCGTCTCCATCCTGTTTGCGTCCCTCTTCCCGGTCTACCCGATCATCTTTTAGACCAGTCTCAATCAATTTTAACTAATATTACCGGAAGCCCCGTGATCGGGGCTTCCGGTCTTTCTTATTTTAACAGGTGAGCTATACTCATGAACGAATTTGACTGGTCTGCCGAGGAAAACAGGTGTTTTGGGTG
>CAZWZR010000163.1:0-2516 GCA_964638365.1 uncultured Thermotogae bacterium
GCCTGGAGTACCCCTTTGATGGCGGCTGGGTAGTCGACCAGTCCTGGGGGTGGCTTTACCAACTCGGCGGTAAGATCCTGGAAAAGAACGAAGAAGGAGATTGGGTACCCGGATTTAACAACGAGGCGGGCGAAAAAACTCTTAATTACGTCAAGGACTTAGTTGATGCCGGAGCCACACTACAGAGGGACTGGCAATGGTTACTGGCCAACTTTGTCGACAGGAAGTACGCGATGACCTACGAAGGTAGCTGGGCAGTAAACTCAATCATATCGGAATATCCGGACAAAAGTCACGAAGAGCTGACGGATATGGTCGGCGTAATCCCGACCACCCAGTTCGAAGGGAAGGAACTGAGAGCACTCGCAGGGGGCTGGATGTGGATGATACCCAGGGCAGCGCCAAACCCCGAAGTTGCTCACGACGTAGTCATGACGATGCTGAATAACAGGGAATCCTACGCCCACATGCTCGTTCAGGAGGGTAACCTGCCGACAAGCGAGTGGATGTTCAATGCACCGGAATACAAAAACATGGTTACTGAAGACATCCCGGAACCGTGGTACGAGCAGTTCCAACGCGGTGTAGCAGGAGGTGTGCACAGACCTTCGCTGGAACAGTACTCTCAGGTCCAGAAAGCCTTCTGGGACGCCACTCAAAAAGTGGTCGTAAATGACGTGCCGGCAGAAGACGCTCTGAATCAAGCTGCAAACCAGGTAGAGGATATTCTGGAGGAATAGTCAAATTTAACCGTAGATTATTGAGGTGCGGGGAGTGACCCCGCACCTCAATTTCAAAGGTTCCAGGGAGATCAAAAATGCATCAATACAGGTCCTACGCACCCTACATTTTTCTACTTCCCGCCCTCGGAATACTTTTCTTTTTTCAGTTTTTTGCCTGGGGCTGGAACATAAACATAGCGTTGCGCGAAGTAACGATTATGAATTTTCGCCGGGCGTGGCCTTTTGTCGGCCTGAAGAATTTTAAAGATATCTTTACCGACCCGGTTACTTTTGTCACACTCAGGAATACAGCGATTTTTGCCACTACCGGCATTTTGTCACAGCTGCTCATCGGTACGGGAATTGCTTACTTGCTCTTTCGAGCGGAGAGGAAGATCGAGAACATCTTCCGACCGATATTTATAATTCCCTGGTTGACTTCGGTACTTGTTGCATCTTTTGGTTGGAGATTGGTTCTGGGCAGAGACACCGGGATGGTAAACATGGTAATTTCCAGCATGGGTTTTGAACCTATCAGCTTTATAGGGCAACCCGCTACCGCGATGCTAGCAATTATAATTGCAAACATCTGGAGGGGAACTCCGTTTACTATCCTGTTGATGAACTCGGCTATGACGTCGATTTCCCCCCAGCTGGTAGAAGCTTCAAAGATCGACGGCGCGAGCCAGTGGACCTTTTACACTAAAATCGCGCTGCCGATTCTGAAACCGTTCATACTGATGAACACGATCCTCATAACTGTATGGACGATAAACGCCTACGGGTTGATACTAAATATGACGGGTGGAGGACCAATCAACGCAACCAGAGTGTTCCCTCTGCACGGGTACCTTGCCGCATTCAACGAAGGCCGGTTTTCCTTTGGAGCGGGAATCACAATTCTGTCAGTTTTAATGACCCTGGTGCTGATCTATTTTTACATGAGATTCTACGACGCCGATATCGTCGAATAGGTGAAATATGTCTGAAAAAACTAGCCGTAGACTGATACTTGGTTTCTGGGCCGCATTCACGCTGCTACCTTTCTACTGGATCCTGGACCTTTCCTTCCAGAAAGAGATAAGCTTTCCCCCGGATATCGTACCTTTAAACCCATCACTCTACCACTATTCTAGCCTGCTCGATGAGAAGTTGGTGGTAACTGGCATTCTAAATTCCCTCCTGGTTAGCTTAGTGGCAGCCGGAATTTCTGTTTTGATTACTACGATGGCAGGTTACGCCTTTGCCAGTTTAAAGTTTAGAGGTAAGAAGCTGCTGTTCTTCGGTGTTCTGATGGCTTTCCTTCTGCCACCGAATCTGAATATAATACCAATCTATTCCCTTTTCAGCGAGATGGGAATACTTGGGACCCGGCTGGGGATGGTCTTTCTCTACCAGCTTCTGGCTACACCGATCAACATATTTCTTTTCATGAATTACTTCAATACCGTCGACGACGCCATTGTCGAATCGGCAATCCTCGATGGGGCCGGGGTGTTTGCTCGGTACTACAAGATATTCGTTCCCCTGGCAAAACCGGCTTTAGTAGCGGGGTTCATTTTCGCCTTCCGGTTTGCCTGGTCCGAGTACGTCTACGCCACAACTATGGTTTCAGACAATTCCAAAATTCTATTTACCGCCGCACTGGAACGGGCGATTTTCTCCGGTCAGTACACAGTAAACTTCGGATACATGGCAAGCGGGGCAGTCTTCCTGGCAGTCCCGGTACTTGTGATACTGCTCTTCGGACAACGCTACCTAGAACTCGGCCTCCAGCTGGGAGGAGTAGATTGA
>CAZWZR010000163.1:2616-3995 GCA_964638365.1 uncultured Thermotogae bacterium
TCTTTTGCTAATTCCCATATTTACTGCCTACGTTCTACCGGAAATTCTGCTGGAAGACGAAAGTCTAATCCAAAGTTTACGGAAAGGAATTTCCTTGAGCTGGAACAACCTACTGAGTACAGCATCCCTGAGTCTGTTACCGGGCGCTTTGATCGTCTATCTATGGTTCAACGGCTGGTGGATCCTTGTCTGGTGTTTTGGAATCCCTTTTCTGGTTATTGGTTTCACTGTTAAATTTTTGAGCCTTCTGCAGAAACGGAATCGAACTTAAGGAGGAGGAATGAAACCAAACGTAGTCTTAATTACCTGCCATGACCTGGGGCGTTTTCTCGGAACCTACGGCAGGGAGGTCGAAACTCCGGAAATTGACGAACTGGGAGAGGAGGGCGTCGTCTTCGACAACAACTTCGCTACTGCACCCCAGTGTTCGCCGAGCCGTGGCAGCATAATGACCGGAAAATACCCGCATAACCACGGATTAGTCGGTCTAGCCCACGAGGGTTACGGCTGGGAACTGGACGAATCCGAAAAGACACTGCCTCAATATCTGAACGAGGCAGGCTACGAAACCCACCTGTTCGGGCTGCAGCACGAATCCCGGAACCCGGAGGGCCTGGACTACAAACACGTCCACGGAAGCGGCACAGGAGAGCAGAGGGCCGAACCGACCACGGACGAGTTCCTCGGTTTTCTGGAAGAGCTCGGGGGCAGCAAGGACGGATCTCCCTTCTTCGCTTCAGTTGGTTTCTTCGAACCCCATCGACCTTACGGGCTGGATCGTTACGATAACGAGGACCCGGATGAAGTTAGCCCACTCCCCTTTTTACCTGACACGAGGGAGATAAGGGAGGATCTCAGTGGACTTTACGGGATGATCTATCGTGTAGACGAGTCAGTTGGCAGAATTAGGAGGAAATTAAAGGAATCCGAACTGGCAGAGGACACCCTTTTGATTTTTACCGTAGATCACGGTATTGCTATGCCCAGGGCGAAAGGTACCTGTTACGATCCGGGGGTCGGTATTGCTTTAATTGTTCATAAACCGGGAGAGTTTTCCGGCGGTCGCAGGTGTAAAGAACTGACAAGCAACGTCGATCTTTTGCCCTCCATCCTGGATCACCTGGATATTGAAGTCCCGGAGGATCTAGACGGCAAGTCCTTCTTGCCCTTATTAAAAGGGGAAGATTACAGCGAAAGGGGTTTCTTATTTCACGAGATCACCTGGCACGACAAATACAATCCAATCCGGGCGATCAGAACCAACCGGTTCAAGTACATCAGGAACTTCGTAAACACCCCGTCAGTTTATTTACCAGCGGACATATACGATTCGCCTTCCGGAGAGGCAACCCGGAACGAATACTACAGGTCGACACGAC
>CAZWZR010000164.1:0-3974 GCA_964638365.1 uncultured Thermotogae bacterium
GTGTTTGTTGGTGGCAGCCATAACTGAATCAAATTACCTCTATGAATCCAAGTATCATAACTCAGATAAGTGCTGGATCGGTCAGACATATGCGCCGCGTCGCTGGAATTTTCTCGGTCCGGAAGCCCTTCCTTTGTCGCTAAAAAATGAAGAAAGGGTGGAGAGCGAGGCCGAGATCGGAAGGGGCGATTTCCACGCCGGGGAAATCGCCCCCGGTTTTGTCGAACGGTTTCCAAAGCTATAAGTTAATTTTACACAGTTATTTCTACACTATCACACAAAAGACGACTTTAGTTGTCTTTTGTACTCAGATCTTTCACCTCTATCAATAAAACCTGATTACCGGCCGAGAGAGCTTTGGAGAAGGTCAGCATATGTTTGACTGAGCGTTAGCGAAGGAGTTTGAGGAACCGAGCCGAAGCTTTCTCAGCTGGTCATTCCGGCTCAATTATCTCGTACTCGTAAGAAACTTCCGCCGGGTTTTTCAGCGAGTGAGTAGCGGAACAGTACCTTTCCTGGGTCAACCTGACTGCCTTTGCAACTTTATCTTCCGGGAGGTCATCGCCGTAAATCCTGTAGGTCAGCTTGATTTCGGTAAACACCTTTGGGTGGTCCTCCTCCCTTTCTGCGGATATATCTAGCTTCAGGTCGTCGTAGTCCACCCGCATCTTGTTCAGCAAAGTATTTACGTCAATTCCGGTACAGCCGCCGAGGCCGACCAGAAGTAGTTCCATGGGGCGAGCGCCGGCGTCCGAGCCGTCGTGTTCCTCGTCGGCGTCCATGGTCAGCCAGTGATTTGAGTCCCCTTTGCCGACGAACGTCGATCCTTCGACCTGTTTTACTTCCACTTCCATAAGGTACCTCCAGATGGATGATTGTATTTAACCTTCGAGGTTCGATTACGTTTTTTGACTATCGCCCTCTCTCAAGAGGGCAGTCGCCTGCGCCCCGATCCCCTTTTCCTCTCCGATGAAACCCATGCCTTCTGTAGTGGTAGCCTTCAGGTTGACCGGAGCATCCAGGACCGCTTCGATGTTTTCCTCCATTTCCCTTCGCCTCGAGTTTATCCCCGGCGTTTCGAGGATAAGGGTGCTATCGACGTTACCCGGCCCGAAACCCTCGGATTCGATCATGTCGACGACTTCTTCCAGCAATTTAAGGCTGGAGACGTCCTCGTAAGCGGGATCGTCGTCGGGAAAAACCTGCCCGATATCCCCGAGCCCGGCGGCACCGAGAACCGCGTCGCATACGGCGTGAACGAGTACGTCGCCGTCTGAATGGGCTACAATACCCTTAGGGTGATTGAATTCTACCCCGCCGAGCACGAGGCTCTCCCCCGGTCTCAGGCGGTGAAAATCCAGCCCGATTCCCGTTCTCACTTCTCTACTCATCGTTGAACAACATCTCCTTCAAAACGCTCCCCGCCAGCCCTTTGGGGAAACCGCGACGCTGAAGAAAGCCGAGCGTCTTTCGGTATTTTGCCCTGAGGTCGTCACCTGAATACCTGGACAAGCGCTTCCGGGCCAGCTCTCTGCAGCGCCTTTCTTCCTCCTCCGGAGAGATCTTCTCGTCCAGCACCTCGTTTGCCAGGTCCCCGTCAACCCCGTGTTCCAGCAACTCCCTGTAAAGGCCCGAACGCCCCTTGGGTTTGTTCTCCAGCCTATCCTCGATGAAGTATTCCGCGAACAGCCTGTCATCGATTAAATCCGCTTGGACCGCCCAGTTTATCGTTTCGTCGATGGCGTCCAGAGAGTAATCCTTTTCCTCCAGCCGCTTCCTTACCTCCTGCTCCGTCCTCGGTCTGTACTTGAGAAGCTGGCGAAGGTAAGTCCGGGCGGATTCTAATTCCTCTTCGGTTTCTTCGATTCCCTCGTCTTCTGCCTCGTTACTCACCTGACTCCTCGGATGATTCCTCCTCGTCGTTCTCCGGCGACCGTTTTTCCTTCAGTCCGGCCTCTTCCAGTATCTTTGCCTCTATTTCCTCCGCGACCTCTGGATGCTCTTCCAGGTATTCATGGCTGTTGTCCACGCCCTGGCCGAGCCGGGTGTCTCCGTAGGAATACCAGGAGCCCTTCCGGGTTACCACGTCGTACTTTTCACCCAGGTCCAGCAGTTCCCTCTCACGGGAGATTCCGGTTCCGTAAATTATGTCGAAGTTCGCCTCCTGGAAGGGCGGCGCGACCTTGTTTTTGACGACTTTTACGGTTACGGCATTCCCGACTTTTTCTCCATCCTTCTCGAGCGTCTTGGTAATGTAGATGTTCAGCCGGACCGAGCTGTAAAATTTGAGTGCTCGTCCGCCGGAAGTGGTTGTCGAGGGACCCCAGGGTGAGTTGTTGATCTTCGATCGGATCTGGTTGGTGAATACGACCGTTGTCTTTGATTGCGAAATTGCTCCAGCCAGTTTCCTCATGGCCTGGGACATCAACCTCGCCTGGAGACCGACCTGAGAGTCGCCCATCTCGCCTTCAAGTTCGGCCTGGGGAACGAGCGCGGCCACTGAATCGATCACTACCATGTCCAGCGCCCCGCTTCTTACTAACTGTTCCGTGATTTCCAGGGCCTCCTCCCCCGAGTTGGGTTGACTGAGCAGCAGCCGGTCCAGGTCGACTCCAATGGAACTCGAATATTGCGGGTCCAGCGCGTGTTCGGCGTCCACGAATGCGGCTGACCCGCCGGCTTCGTGAACTTCTGCCAGCATATGCAGGGCCAGGGTCGTCTTACCGCTCGATTCCTTGCCGAATATCTCGACTATCCTGCCGCGGGGCACGCCTCCTCCGCCTAAAGCGATGTCCAGCGCGAGGGAACCGCTTGATGTAGTTTCTACTTCCAGTGCTTCCTGGTCCCCCATCCACATGATGGACCCTTCGCCGTGCTCGTCCTTGATCTTGTCGAGCGTGCTGTCTAATACCTCTTCTTTGCCCATATAATCACCTTTCTATTGTGTTAAATTTCGCTGTAACGAGACCCGGCCTACGATCTTTACCGCCACTGTTTCTCGGTCAGTTCGTAGTCGAGGATCTCGTTCTCGTCAAAGAATAGATCAATTTCCCTGTCAGCGGATTCAGGGGAGTCGGAACCGTGAATCAGGTTCTTGGTCAGGTCCAGTCCGTAATCACCCCGGATCGTCCCCGGGTCTGCCTCGAAAGGATTTGTCGCACCCATCATACCCCTGATCACGCTGATTGCCTGCTCCCCTTCCACGACCATCGCGACTATCGGGCTCGAAGTGATAAATTCGAAGAGATCGGAGAAGAAGTCCTTCTCCACGTGTTCCTTGTAGTGCTCTCTGGCGAGCTCGTCGCCGACCTTCATTAGCTTCATTCCTGTTATCTTCAGCCCTTTGTCCTCCAGTCTGCCTGTCAATTCTCCGATCAAACCCCGCTGAACCGTATCAGGTTTTAAAAGTACAAGGCTTCTTTCCATTGATTGAATGACCTCCTGAAATTTATGACGTAGAATTTACCGTCGATGGGTGGGATAACTTACTTTGCTTTGACCCATTGGTTTCCTTCCAGTTGTTCCACCAGATCGTCCATCTCCAGCTGAAACATTATATGGGATATCCGGGCCGGCGAAAAGTCGGTTTCTGCAACGATGTCATTGAAGTGAATCGGTTCGTAGTCCAGTACTGAGAACACTTCCTGTTTCGGGCCGGATAGGTTTTCCCCCGGTTCTTCCTCCTCGTCCTGATTAAACGGTAGCGTTGCCTGAACGTCCTTGAATTCCTCTACCACGTCGGCTGCGTCTTCGACGAGCTTTGCCCCGTCCTTGATCAATCCGTGTGTTCCCTTCATCGTCGGCCTTCGGACGTCCCCGGGCACGGCGAAGACCTCCCGTCCCTGGGAGAGGGCGTCGTGAGCGGTGATCAGGGCCCCGCTCGATTCCGGAGCCTCAACTACGATAGTTCCTCTGGTCAACCCGCTTATTATCCTGTTTCTCTGGGGAAAAGTCCATTTTGTAGGTCTTTGGTC
>CAZWZR010000165.1:0-3957 GCA_964638365.1 uncultured Thermotogae bacterium
GCTGGGGAAATTGATCCCTGGTTTTGTCGAACGGTTTCCAAAGCCAGTTTTACACATAAAATGCTACACTATCACTTTCGCCCTGAAGTGATCTGACGAGTAAATTATTTTGGGTTTAAGAGGTTGGTATTATTTAATGAAAAAAACAGGTATACACAATCAAAGCTCGCCCCAGTTATCTCCTACCGCCACGTCGACTTTCAGCGGGACTTTCAGCTTGAGGCTGTCCGACATTATTTCCTTGAGCTTGTCCTTCGCTTCGGTTGCCGCCTCTTTCTCTACCTCCAGGATCAGCTCGTCGTGGATCTGGAGAAGTAGACGCCCGGGCAAGTAGTCCTCTTCGATTGCCTCCCTTACGTTTATCATTGCGATTTTCATAAGGTCGGCTGCGCTGCCCTGGATCGGAGTATTAATGGCGTTTCTCCGGTCGTAGTTGCGTTGTTGCCAGTTATCGCTGTTTATATTTGGCAGGTAACGCCTGCGGTTAAATATAGTGGCTGCGTAGTGATTCTCCTCGGCTACGCGGATTAGGTGGTCTATGAAACGTTTTGCTCCCGGATAGAGCTCAAAGAAGCCGTCGATATATTCCTCGGCCTCGTCGTTTGAAATCCCAAGGTCCCGGGATAATCCGTACTTTGTTATTCCGTAGACGATTCCGAAGTTCACCCGTTTCGCCCTGTCCCGCATCTCCTTGTCGACTTCGGAGGGATCGACCTCAAAGATCTCGGCGGCGGTCTTCGTGTGAAGGTCCTGGTCCGCTCTGAAGGTATCGATCAATTCCTCGTCCTCAGATAGGTGAGCCAGTATCCGCAATTCTACCTGGGAGTAGTCGGCACCGACTAACAGCTTGCCTTCCGGGGCTACAAAGGCCTTCCGCAATTCGCCACCCAGCTGGGAGCCCTTTGGTATGTTCTGCAGGTTCGGGTCGGAGGAAGACAAGCGCCCGGTCGCCGTCGCTGTCTGATTAAAGGAAGTGTGTATCCGGCCGGTCTCCGGGTTGATCGTTTCCGGAAGGGCTTCCACGTAGGTATTAAGGGTCTTGCTTAGCTCCCGGTATTCAATGAGCTTTTCGGGTAGCGGGTGTTTATCGGATAGTTCTTCCAGGACGTTCGCGTTCGTAGAAGGCCCCGTCTTCGTCCTCTCGATTACCGGCAGGTCCAGCTTATCGAAAAGTATTTTCCGGACCTGCTTCGGCGAGTTCGGGTTGATCTCCTCTCCGGCTAGCTCGTTTATTTTTTTCTCTAAGGAGTTTAGTCTTTCCTGCAGGTTGTTCTCCCCTTCGGCGAGTTTCTCCCGGTCCAGCTTTACTCCGGCGTATTCCATGTCTCTCAGAACCCTGATGAGAGGCAACTCCAGTTCGTAGAACAGGTCAAGTTGATCGCGCTCTTCCAGTTTATCTTCCAGAGTATCCTTCAATCTCCATATCACAGTCGAGTCGCTGACCGCGTACGGAGCAGCTCTTTCGAGCGGAAGGTTCCGAAAATCCTGGTCTTCTCCCGAAGGGAACAGGTCTTCGAATTCTTCTACCTCCTGTCCGAGATAGGTTTGGGTTATCTCTTTCAAGCTGTGCTGTCGTTTCGTTGGTTTCAGCAGGTAGGATGCTATCATGGAATCGAAGGTGATCCCGGATAAGTCGATCCCGGCGTCTTTCAGCACCAGGCTGTCGAACTTGAGGTTCTGCCCCAGTTTGCCCAGGTCCTGATTCTCCATAAGTGGCTTGAGTTTACCGAGAGCGGTCGCTTCGGTTAGGTTGGCCCCCTCTGTGTGTCGGATCGGTAAGTAATAGCCGGACTCCTCGTTCAAAGCAACCGAAATACCTACCGGATCCGCCTCAATCGGGTTGATCGAGTCGGTCTCCACGTCGAAGGCAAACTCCCCGCTCGCCCTGATCTGTTTGACGAGGTTTTCCAGCTCCTCCTCAGAATCTACCAGCTCCCAGGAAATTTCGTCTTCTTCCGTCTCCAGCCCCTCCAGAAAAGAAGCCAGTTCCAGTTCTCTGAAAGCCTCTCTAACGGGTTCCAGTTTCGGTGAACCCCCCCGAAGGTCCTCGAGCCCGTACTCCAGGTCAAAGTTCGTCCTCAGCTTTACCAGTTCTTTCCCTTGCCTGGCCCTATCACCGTGCTCAACCAGGTTATTACTTACTCTCGTCGCACTTACCTCGTCTGCGTTTTCCAGCACTTCCTCCAGAGACCCGTATTCGGATAGCAACTTTTGGGCCCGGACTTCTCCGACCTGAGGGACGCCCGGTATGTTATCGGAAGTGTCGCCGATCAGGGCTAGATAGTCCTGAATCTTTTTCGGTGGAACTCCGTACTTTTCCTCGACCTCTTCCGGGCCGGTGACCTCCAGGTCGCTGTTGTCGCCGGTATCGACCAATTTGACCCGCTCGTCGACGAGCTGAGCCAGGTCCTTGTCGCCCGTCAGAACCAGGACGTCCACCCCCTGGTCCTTCGACAGCTCGACCAGCTTGGCAATAACGTCATCGGCTTCGTAGCCCTCTTTCCGGATAACTCTGTAGCCGAGGTTACTGACTAACTCTTCGACTTTCGGAATCTGGCGAGCCAGATCCTCCGGCATCTCCGGTCGATTGGCCTTGTAATCCTCGAATTCCTCGTGCCTGACGGTTTCCCCTTTGGAATCCATTGCCAGAACAACGTGCGATGAAGGGAACTCCTCCATCACCCTTTCCAGCGACTGGAGGAAACCGTAGATGGCGTTGGTCGGAAAACCGTCGCTTGTCGCCAGCCCCCGTATCGCGTAAAAGGAACGGTACAGCACCGCGTGGCCGTCGACAATTAGTAACCGATCTTCGTCCGGTTCTTTTGGTACCAGGGTCATCTGTTTTTCAGCTGCTGATTTACTGCGGATTTGTTTTCCAGGCCACAGCAGAGCGATACGCCGATTGCATCCGCGGCGTCGGCAGGTGATGGCAGTTCGTTCAAACCAAGGAGCCGCTGAATCATCGTCTGAACTTGCTTTTTATTTGCCTTTCCGTAACCGGTTATCGTCTTCTTGATTTCAAGCGGCGAGTAACTCTCGACCTGCCTTTCCGAAGTGGCAAGGACGATCACACCCCTGGCCTGAGCGACCTGAACGGCGGTCTTCTGGTTATTGCTCAGAAATATCTTTTCAATTGCCACGGTTTCGGGTTCGTACTCCGAAATAAGTTCGCCCACCTCCGAATGGATACTTTCCAGCCGAGAATTTATCGGCTGGTCGGAAGAGGTACGAATCGCTCCGTTCTCTACGAGGCTGAAAGACCTGGTTCCCTCTACCCTGATTAACCCGTATCCTACTGTGGCGAGCCCCGGGTCGATCCCCAGGATCACTTCCGAACTACTCACAGCAAATCGGCCAGCTTTTCCAGGCGTGGATCCTTTGCCTCACCTTCCCTTTCCTCTTCACAGGAGTGGTTCTCTTCCTCGTTTAGATTGGCTCCACACTTCGGGCAGAGCCCTTCGCAATCCTCTTCGCAGAGGGGATAAGGGTCGAGGTCGAGCTTGATAAATCTGACTATATAAGGTAAGAGATCTATGCTTCCCGTCCCGGCCGAGTATTTGTAAATAGAAAGGTCACCCTCGCTATCCAGTTCGGACTCCATGTCGGGCCGGAACTCGATCTCTTCGTGTCTATCTATTTTAGTCTCGATCGACTGCAGGCACCTGCGGCAGTGCTCGATCACGGCAGTCGTAAAATCAAGTGATACGTTGATGGTCTCTTCCGAAGTGAATATCGCACCACCGGTCACGAGTAGTTCCTCGCTGACTTCAAGCGCGTCCCCGTGAAAATCGATCGAATCCAGGGTCGCACTCGCGTCGATCGGGACGAATTCTCCTTCTTTGTCCTTCAGTTCGCTTAACTCTAATTCCATTTTGATCTCCTCCAGATGAGGAATAGGTTAACTTCATCATGAAGTATATGTTACCAGGTTAAAGTAATCAATTGAGCGGGTATTCG
>CAZWZR010000166.1:0-3937 GCA_964638365.1 uncultured Thermotogae bacterium
ACGAAGAGAAGCCAAGGATCGCGAAACCCACTGCCAGGGCCATCGCATTGTAAAAAATCCCCTTGCCCGTCGTCCTTAAAGTGGCCGAGACCATTTCCTCCTCGTCCCTGTCCTCGTCGTACTCAATTCTGAACCGCTCGATAAAGTGGATTGCGTAGTCTATTCCTATTCCTATTACTATCGAACTCACCATTAGAGTGGCGAGGTCCAGTGGCGTCCCGCTGTAACCCATTACCCCGAAGTTGATCAGGACGGTCAGGACCAGCGGAATTAGGCTAACCAATCCCGCAACCACGGAACCGATTATCACTGCCACTATCAAGCCGGCCACGCCTATCGAAGTAACGAGGCTAACAAGCTGGCTAGACACGACCTTCGAGGCAACCATGGCGGAGAGCCTGGTAGACCCTACCATTTCGGCGTCGATATCCTCGAAGTGTTCATCCATATATTCTCTGACGTCTTCTTCGAGTTCGACGATCTCGGAACTGGGTACCGAGTCGTACAGACCCGTGATTTCTCCCGCGGAATAGTCCCCCATGGAGAGCTGTCCCAAACCGCCACCCTGAAAGCTGAATAGCAGCAGGAGCTGAGAAGCCAGGTTTCCTTCCTTCGGTATCCTGTAGTACTCCGGATCGTCACCATGATACTTCTGGTTGAGCTGCTTAACTATATCGACCAGGGAAAAGGTCTCGTTTATTTGAACTCCGTCTTTTTCCTTCAGCCAGTTCTCGAACTCCTCCATCTTTCTGAGCACGTCTGGGTCCTTCAATCCGTCACTTCTCCCGGTATCTACCTCTACGAGCAACTGGTTAGACCCGGAGAAGCTCCTGTCCAGGGAGTCGAGACCCTTTGTGACTATGCTACCTTCGCCCAGAAAGGACCTCTGAGACGTTTCTATCTTCACCGTAAGAGTACCGACGGCAAAAACCGCCAGTACGACGAAGAATATTCCGAGCAAGGTCTTTTTTCGCTTTGCCACCAGTCTCTCGAAACCCATGAGGAAGGACTCCCTGATACCGGTCAGAAAAGAGATCACCGAATCCCCTTCACCGGAACTTTTCTCCTGGAGTGGCAACAGGGACAGTATCGCCGGAACCAGCGTCAGAGAGAAGGCGATCGAGAAAAAGACTCCAACTGCGGCAAAGACACCAAACTGTCGCTGCGGAACGAGGAACGAACTAATTAACGCCAGAAAACCGGCCGCCGTGGTCAGACCGGCCATCGAAACCGGTGAATACATCTTGGTTGCGGTTTTAACTATTACCTCTTTCTTAGAAATGTCTTGGCCTGAAAGCTCGTAGTACTGATTCAGTACGTGGATGGAGTAGGCGGTCCCTACCGCCACCAGGATGACCGGCAGGATAAACGTTATCAGGGTAAACGGCACTTCAAACAGCGACATCAACCCGACGGACCAGATAGTGCTCAGTGTTACCACTGTCAGCGGGAGCAGAATTCCCCTGATGCTCCTGAAACTTAGATAAAGGACAATACCGATCGCGACGAAAACCAGCGGCAGTAGAACTACGAGATCGTCAATGATCTCCTCCGACAGGACCGAGTTCATAAACGGCAATCCCGCGATGTATATCTCTTCCGGACCCTGATAATCGTCAGTTATAGTCCTGATACTGTCGGCAACTTGCTGTTCGTTGACTTCCGCCTTCATATTGATCGATAGTGCAGCGGAATCTCCGGAGGAAGAAATCACTCGACCGACGAGCAACTCGTCCCCCATCAACCTTTCCCGGAAACTTTCCAGCTCATCCCGGTCCTCCGGAGGAACACCGTCGGGAGATACTTTTTCCACTACCAGGGAATCCTCCTGGCCGATTATTACCTGGGAATTGAGCGGGCCTTCGACGTTCTCAACACCGTCTAGTTCCTTTATTTCTTCCCTCAACTCGTAAAGTCGCTCCAGGACCTCCGTGTCGAAAATCGTCTCGTCCGACACCAGAGTAACCCTGACGAAGGACTGGGACCCGTACCTCTCTTCCGCTTCATCCATAGCCTCGACTGCAGGGTTGGACGGGGACAAATACTCCTCGAAGTTAGTAACCAGGTTTATACCGGGAATGAAAAAACCCAGGACTACCGTAACGACCAAAGCCAGTCCTATTACCTTCCACGGGTTATCGACGACCCATTCGGAGAAAGACCTCATCTAAGCGCCCCCTCACGCAGGAAAAGGGTGGAAAAGTACGCAGGGATCAGGTCATCGTTGACTCCAACCGGTGTCACCTTACCTTCGAAGGCTTTTGAAACTGCCTCCTTCAACTGGTCCAGCTGCGCCATTGCCCCTTTCTTTTGCTCGAGAGGTATTTGAGACAGTGGTCTGGTAACCAGCCATACCTGTTCAATCGAACCGGTTTCTATTGTCGGAGGTACTATCATTACCAGGTCGTAGGGTTCTACTTCCATCCCCTTCAGCGGATTGAGGGTCGGGTCTTCGGTTTTTAAGGTCTGCGCATCGACTTCGAGACCCTCTCTTTTCTTGAGCGCACTAACCAGTCCCTGAATCCGCATTGATATTTCCAGTGAACGCGTTCCGTCAACTACCATTAACCTATAAGGGTTCTCAGCTTCCGCACCCGTTACGTACAGACTCGTCGGCAGGAGAAACAATACCAACAAAGGAAGTACTAAGTAGAACTTTTTCATCTTTACCACCTCTAATTGTTTTTTCTAATACCCTTCCAGAAAAACTCGGCCAGTTCATCGGGAGCTTCGTTGAAAATTTCAGCCCGGGTTTCCTGATCCTGGAGCATCCCGTACCCGACAACGGATTCGACTGCTCCGAACATCGCGGATGCAACCACGGCCGGATCACACTCTCTTATCTGCTCCTCTTCCAGGGCTTCCTCGACAAGCTCCGTTATCTCAAGCACGACCTCCTCGTAGCGCTCGTTCAATTTGCGCCCGAGCCGGGAACCGGGTTTAAACCTCTCCTGTATAATCACGGCCATTAACTGCTCGTGTTCGGCCATTTTGGAAAAATGACGGTTCAAAATCCTCCTTATCTGCTCGAATAAAGACAGGTCACCATCGGAAAGCTCTTCGTAAAAACGCTTTCTGTCTTCAAATTCACTGGTAAAAATCTCGAGCAGGATATCCTGCTTGTCCTCGAAATAGTTATAAATCGTCCCGGCCGACACCCCTGCCTCTTCTGCTATCTCCTGGACACTTGTCTGGAAGTAGCCTTTTCTGGAAATTACTTCTATTGCGGCTTCCTGGATGATTTCGTTTTTAGCTTTCCTCTTTTCCGAACCCATGTTATCCTTCTCCCGTTTTTGAATGAACGTTCATTCAATTATAAACCTCCGCTCACGGGTTTCAAGATAGTTTTTTTATTACGCAGAAAGGCTTTTTAAAACTCATTTCTTTCACCTATGATCAAAGTTCCTTTCTATCATTAATAGTCCCTTGAGCTTTTCCGACGAGAGCAGGGCGGGCTCCCATGCCCGGCCGAAAGTCCGCCATTTTGACCTATCGCTCGAGCATGGGAGCTCGAGCTGCTGAAAAGATGGTACTTTCAAGTTCGTCGCCGTCAAATCTAAGAAAAATCTAATATGGTGAAAGAAATGAGTAAAAGGAAAGTTTAGTTTTTATGAAAAACATTTGGGCAACCGGTTAGATTAAAATATATACCACAAGCACCCATCGTTATATGGTGGGTAACTTCTTAAAAAGGCTTAGAATAGGGAGGCTTTCAAGGATAAAATGCGGCTAGGCATCTTAACCTCAGTTTCTTTAGCATTTTTTGGAAAGGGCTATAGTTTTGGAGTGATTGTTTCAACCCAGCGAAACTCATGAGAGGGAAATGATTGAGAATTAAACGATAGACTGGATTCTCTAACCCCTATATTGAGGAAGGTTAAAGCTCTGACGAATTTTACTTGGCCCCAATTGTTTCACAAACAAATCGTTTATAACA
>CAZWZR010000167.1:0-3914 GCA_964638365.1 uncultured Thermotogae bacterium
AACAAACACCTTACCAAATGAAAACCAAATTGGGTATACTCAGATAAGTGCTGGATCGGTCAAACATATGCGCCGCGTCGCTGGAATTTTCTCGGTTCGGTGCCCTCCATAGTCCAATAGAAAAAAGAATAAGGCGAGGTCAAAAAACCGAAGTTCGACTAGCCGAAAGAGCGATTCCCTCACCGAATAAATCTCACCCGGTTTTATCCACAAGTAAGGGAGAGATAAACCCTTCATTTTGGTCGATTAAACCCCTGCTCTGCACTTTCACTTCGTGTCTGAGCCCAATAGAAGCAACCTACTCTAACTATCTAATATTCGTATCCTGGCCTCTGAACGACGCCCTGGTCGTAGAAGTGCTTGACGTTTTCTATCCTGCTCACCAGATCGGCTCTTTCGATCAGGCCCTCCGGAGCATCCCTGCCGGTACAGACGAGCTCCAGGCCTTCCGGCCTGGAATCAAGCAGGGAAAGGAAGTCATCCTCGTCCATGAAGCCGGTGGAGAGTGCTACGTTGACCTCGTCGAGAACCAGCAGATCGAACTTTTCCGCCTCGGAACGGAAAAAATCCCCGAGATAGCTCAACCCGTCCCGGCACCCCTTTTTTGCCGCCTCTTCACTGGTTCTTCCAAAATCGGGATGATCGTGAATGAAGTTCTTAACCGGCACACCCAGATCCCGGAGAACCGCAAACGTACCCCGAGAAAACCGTTTTTCGTTGCCCTTGAAGAAGCTAACGAACTTCGTCTCCAGCCCGTGTCCTTCGGCCCGGATTACCTGACCTACCGCCGAAGTAGTCTTCCCTTTTCCATTCCCCGTATGAACGAGGATATAGCCTTCATTTTCTCGTTGTTTTTCCTCGAAATCTCCCATTGAATTTTACCCCTCTAGTTTCCCGGTTTTCGGGAATATATGGATAGAGTCCTTCAAATCGGAATCCTCAACCTCTACTTCAACGCCAAATACCTCCGCGATATTATCAACCGTCAGTATTTCACGGGGTTTACCCAGAACCTCTATCCCCCCATTGGATAGCAGGGCTACCCGGTCGGCGTACTGCGCCGCCAGGTTCAGGTCGTGAATTGCAGCCACGACGGTAAGTCCTTCCGAACTGAGTTCCTGCACGGTTTCCATGATCTTCACCTGGTAGTTTATATCGAGACTGGCCGTCGGCTCGTCGAGTAACAACAGGTCCGGCTCCTGAGCCAGGGCCAGAGCGAGAAAGACTCTCTGCTTTTCCCCGCCGCTCAATTGATTGACGGGTCGGTCACAGAACTCGTCCAGGTCCGTCACCTCTATCGCCCTCTCCACGGCCCGGGTATCGACGTCAGTGTGCCTTTCAAACCTGTCCAGGTGAGGAAAACGGCCCATCTCCACCACTTCCCTGACCGTGAAGTCAAACCCCACCCTGGTCTCCTGCTGCAGGGCGGCCACCTTCGTCGCTACTTCCTTCGTCGGCAACGAGGAGAGGTCCTCCTGATCAAGGTAAATCAGACCGTTATCCGGCTCCAGCACTCCACCTATATTTTTCAAAAGCGTTGTCTTGCCGGATCCATTCGGACCAACCAGCCCCAGGAACTCGCCCTCCCTTATAGTTAAATCCAGACCTTCCAGCACGCTCTTACCGTTATAGGCAAAACTCAATTCATCGATATCGACCTTCATCTCATTCTCCCCCCTGCGATTCTCTTCCGAAGCAGATAGATAAAGAACGGCGCACCGAAGAACGCCGTAATGACTCCGACGGGCATTTCCACGGGTTGCATGATGGTCTTGGCCATCACGTCGGTATAGATCAGGAAAACCCCCCCTCCAAGCGCCGAAGCCGGCAATAGTATCCGGTGGTCCGGTCCGACTATCATCCTCAGGATATGCGGTATAACCAGACCGACGAAGCCGATTGAACCCGCTGCCGATACGGACACGGCGGTTATCGCCGTAGCAATCCCGAGCAGGGTCTTCTTTACGGTATCCGGTTTGACTCCAAGGTGTGCGGCAGCACTTTCTCCCAGGGCCAGGGCATTTAAATCTCGGCTCCAGACGCAGATTATTCCCGACCCAACCGCGACTACCGGGAGAATTATCCTGAATAACGTCCAGTTAGACCGCCAGAGGCCGCCCATCATCCAGAAGAGAATCCTGTGTTGTTGATAGGGCCCGGCGATAAATATCAGTGCGGTGGTAATGGCCGAAAAGAGCGAAGATAGAGCAACTCCCGCCAGAATGAGTGTATAGGAAGAACTCGAACCCCCGCTCCAGCTTATCCGGTATACGATGGTCACAGCCGTCAGCGCACCGATTAAAGCACCGATCGGAAGTGCGTAATTTGATTGAAAACCGAAGACTACCGCGGTCGCCGCGCCCGCCGAACCACCGCTGGCCACTCCCAGAATATATGGTGTCGCGAGCGGGTTTCGAAATATACCCTGCATCACGGTACCCGATATCGCGAGGGCGCTCCCCACCAGCAATCCTGTCAGGACCCTGGGTAGTCTCAATTGTAAAACTATCGACTGAAAGTTGGATGGTAGTCCGGAGATCTCCAGCCCGGGAAGTTTATCGGTTAGAATGAGCAGACTTTTGTGGAAGGGGACCCTTACTGGTCCCAGCGCAACACCGACCAGAAGGGCAAAAGCCAGAAGTACGAATAGGACCAGAAAGGTGACTTTAGGCCTGGCCCTATTCATGACTAAAAGTTATTTCGGACCGGAGATCTCCGGCAAACCAGCAACTAAGCAAGATCTACTTCCTCGTCGTAAACCCTCTCGAAAAGGTTGATCGCCCCATCAATTATCTTAGTACCCGGCTGGTTGAGCATTGAATCCTCGCCGCTCGGGAGCAGGGTGACGTTGTCCTCCTTCACGGCAGTTATATCGCCCTTTCCGACTTTTTCCTTCAGTTCTTCGACGGTTAACCCCATGCCTTTGGTACCGATTATGATATCCGGATTTCTCTGAATGATCTCCTCGTTGCTCACCGGCTTAAATCCCGAAAGATCGGCGAAAACGTTTTCCAGGCCGGCCTTTTCCAGTACCTGCCCGACGAAAGTATTGCCGCCCGGAGTGTACATCTGAGGACTTACCGTGTAAAAGACCTTCTTACTCTCCCCTAACTCGGCCACAGCTTCCTTCAGGCGCACCTCCTTAAAGGTCATTTCCCCGACTATCCTTTCCGCCCTTTCCAGCGTCCCTGTAAGGTAGCCGATTTCCAGAATCGATTCCTTGACCTCACTGATGTCTTTGTTTCCAGCAGCGTAAACCGTCGCTCCCAGGTTCTTTATCTTGTCCACAGTCTCCTGCTGGGCCGACGCATCCAGAATAACGAGATCGGGGTCAAGTGAAGCTATCTTCTCCATTGATAGACTGAACCCACCGACCTTCGTCTTGCCCTCGGCCTTCGCCTGCAGTTCCGGAACGTAGGATAGGTACTGGATCAAATCCGGCACACCAACCAGCTTTTCATCCAGGCCGAGATCCAGAGCGATTTCGGTCGTCGATGCTATCGTCGTCACGACCTTCTCCGCCGTTCCCTCGAGCACCACTTCCCTGTCCAGACCATCCGTAACCGTCCTGTGAGTTTCTGCATAAGCTAAATGGGTTCCCACCAGACCAAGTACCAAACCAACTACAAGTATCAGAGAAAAACGCTTCATTAAGACCATTACCTCCAGTGTATTATTTTTGTGAATTATCGTCACTCCTTTGTGGGATAGTCTATCCCGCCAGGTAAGAATTAGTTTACTAGCTGGCTCAATACTTTTCAAACTATCCAAATTCGATAACAATAACTCAATTCTTTCAACATCATAAGACCGCCTTAGGATTTTTGGTGTCATAATTTTAATCCAGAGAAACCCCAGGGTAGAGAAACATTTAAATAGACGATAGCCGGGGTTATCGAACCCCGGTGTCGAAT
>CAZWZR010000168.1:0-1237 GCA_964638365.1 uncultured Thermotogae bacterium
GAAGCAACTACAAAACTGCCAGAGATCGAAATAACGCCCGGATAAAACGGTTAATTCTCCACCGGGTACGTCCGGTAAACCACCCGAAAGAGCGCGTCTTCTATATCGGTCTGCCCCTGTTTGAACTTCAGGTCCTCCTGGTGAAGCAGGTGCAGCAGGTCCTCCAGCTCATCCGCCGTGAAGTTACTCAACTGCCCGCGCTTTTTCTTGACTAGCCACTTGTATATGCCGGTTTTGGAGGAAATCTCTTTGTTCGAGGCGCCGTTCGAGGCGAGGTCCTGGATCTTGACCAGTCGCCTGACCTCTTTGGCGAGCATGAAGAATATCTTGCTCTCTTCGACTCCCTTTGCCAGCATTTCTTCGAGCATCCCTATCGCTTCCTCCGTATTTCCGGCAAACAGGGCGTCGAAGAAGTCGAACATCTTGTCCTTGCCCCCCGCCCAGACGACTTCTTTTGCTTGCTCACGGGATAACTCCTCGTTTTCCTTATACAGAGCCAGTTTCTCTGCTTCCCTGTCCACCCGAAGCAGGTCCTCTTCCATCACCTGGAAGAACCATTTCCTGGCGTCCGGGGTCAGTCTGACTCCGTTTTCCTGCAGTATTTTGGACCCGTACTTCCGGAACTCCTTGCTATTTGAAGGTTCGGAGAACTTCTTCGTCTTTCCCTTATTGTCTACCGCCTTATAGAGTTTCGTGTTTTTCTTCACCGACTCCGACTCGAGAAGCAGGCCTTCCGTCTTGAAGGGGTGTCTGTCGATTATTTCCGGGAAGGAGTCGTTGCCGACGAGTTCATCCGCCTGTGTTACCCGAATTATCTTCGTCTCGGAGAAAAGTGAGGCGCCTCCCAGTAGCTGTTCCAGCTCTTCCGGCTCCAGCCGGTTCCCCTCGAACTTGTAAAGCTCCGGGCTCGCCATCCTCTCCTGCCAGGCCTCCATGACCTTCTTTACGTCTTTTCCTCTCTGGTAGGGCTCTCCGTGATACAGTACGAGTTTTGCCATTTTTATCTCCGAATAGATGGTAGAGTTTTCCTGTTTGGTGATCAAGGATTTGGTTTCTTGATTCTGGGTTCCAGGTACTGGGTGCTGGGTTTCTATGGGTTTCCTTATTAATCTCACCCCCATTCTCTCTTTCCCCCATCAAGGGGGAAAGGAACACCTAAGGAATTAATTGCTAGCCTAACCCCAAAACAAAACCTCCATAATCAACCCAATACCGGAAAGAAACACCTGAGGCGCTG
>CAZWZR010000168.1:1247-3908 GCA_964638365.1 uncultured Thermotogae bacterium
CCCATTCTCTCTTTCCCCCATCCAGGGGGAAAGGAACACCTTAGAACTGGTTTCTGTTTTAAACCCAAAAACCAGCCTTCACCATTTGGCCGATGAGCGAAAAGAAAATCCTAAAAAGCCATGAAAACCCATTTTGAGTGGGTTTTTGCTCACTCTTTTCTCCCTCTTGATTAAGTATAATATTTCAATCTCCTCTCGCTCGATGGGGGTCCTCTCTGCCCATTTCCTCCCCCTTGACGGGGGAGGAATAAGGTGGGGGTGAAATTAATAAGGAGTCCAAATAGATGTCTTTGACCCCCGAGTCAGTACCTGAGAAGTATAGTCGGGGAGACAAGGGTTCCGCAGTTTGTTGTGAAGTGGTGAATTATCTAAAGCCAAATTCTTGATATTTCCTCAGTACCTTTCCATAATTATTCGTTAGTTTTCTCACGCTTTGTGAATTCTAATTCCGAAATCTATTTAGAGGTGTATAAGATGCTCCCACCGCATGGTGGAAAACTCGTAAATCGAGAACCGAAGACTACGAAGACGAGGGAGAAGCTAAAACGGAAGGCGGAGGAATTGAAACAGGTCGAACTGAGCGAAGGAGAGGTCAAGCACCTTCAGAATATAGCCCACGGAAGCTACAGCCCGCTTAAAGGCTTCCTCGGTAAGAACGATTTCAGCAAGGTGGTTGAGGATAAAACTCTGGAGGACGGGACGGTCTGGACGGTACCGATAGTGCTTGACGTTACCGAGGAAAAGGCAGATGAGATAGAGGACGAGGATCAGGTTACACTGGTGGACGAAACCGGGCTCCAGCTGGCAATAATGGACCTGGATGAAATCTACACCGTGGATAAAGAGGAGGCAGCGAAGGGACTGTTCCAGACGGACGACGAGGAACACCCTGGTGTTGCGAACTTCCTGGACCGAGGGGAGTACTTCCTCGGCGGTCCGATCAAACTTATTCGTGGTGGGTTCGAGGATTTCTACAAGTACCTGCTGAAACCGGTTGAAACGAGGGTATTGTTTAAGGAGAAGGACTGGGAAAAGGTGGTCGGTTTCCAGACGAGAAACGTCCCTCACAGGGGGCACGAGCACCTACAGAAGAGCGCCCTGGAAGTCGCGGACGGGATATTCATTCATCCCAAGATAGGCCAGAAGAAGGTCGGGGACTGGAAGGACGACGTCATTCTGGAATCCTACGACATCTTGCTTGACAATTACTACCTCCACGACCACGCGGTGATGAGTATATTTCCCGCCGATATGTTTTACATGGGGCCGCGTGAGGCCGTCTTCGATGCGATAGTCCGGAAAAACTACGGTTGCACCCACTTCATCGTCGGCCGAGATCACGCTGGCGTCGGCGATTACTACGGGGACTTTGATGCCCATAAGATTTTCGATCAGCTGGCGAACATCGACATAGAGCCTCTGACCTTTGACTACGCCTTCTGGTGCACGGAGTGCGGTCAGATGGTTACCGACAAGACCTGCCCCCACGAGATGGAGGATCGAATTGCTCCATCCGGAAGCAAGATCCGGGGAATGGTCAAGGACGGGGAAACGCCACCGAACGAAATCATGCGTCGGGAAGTCGCCGAGTTCGTTGCCGGCAAGGAAAACCCTTTTGTAGTGGAGGCTTAAAATGACAGAAGAAGACCAAGAACAATTTAATAGCTTTACGCTCTGGTTTACAGGGCTCCCTTCTTCCGGGAAATCGACTATAGCGAAGGAAGTCGAGAACGAGCTCCGCAGGCAGGGCCTGCGGGTGGAGAACCTGGACGCTGACGGCGTTCGGAAGAACCTGCATCCCGACCTGGGATTTACGAAGGAAGAGCGGGGAATCAACAACAAGAGGATCGGCTTCATCAGCAAGTTGCTGACTAAGAACGACGTCGCGACGATAGTTGCCGCGGTCTCTCCGTTCAAGGAATATCGGCAGAAAGCCCGAGAAATGGTCGAAGAGGAAGGGGAGTTCTACCAGATTTACGTCGAATGTCCGGTCGAGGTATGCAAGGAGCGGGACCCGAAAGGGCTCTACGAGAAGGCCGAAGAGGGAATAATTCCCAACTTTACCGGGATCTCGCACCCGTTTGAGGAACCGGATATCGGTGAATACGATCTCAAGGTCAATACCGCCGAACTCGACCCCGATTCCGCCGTGGAGAAAGTTATTCAGTTCCTGTCCGATACGGGGATTTTCTCCACCGTGGACGAGTTCACCGGGCTGAACGAGAGCCAGGAAGAAGAGATAAAGGATAGGCTGAGAAGGCTGGGTTATCTTTAAGGGTTGAATTTCCTGACTTGCTGCTCATTACGTCGATAAAACACCCCGTGTAGAAACGGGGTGTTTTTGTTTTGTGGTTTGTGGGTATCCTCTATTGGGCAGTTCAGTAGTTCTGTCCAAAGTCCAGGGTCAAAAGCCATGGTTAGTGGTAGGTGTATGGGGTCTTTTTTGATGGTTTCTTATTTCGAGTTTTTTAGCCTGTGGTTAAGTATGGGGTATTCTTTTTAAGCTTCACCCCCATCTATTATCTTCCCCCCAATCTTAGGTTCTGGGTGTTAGGGGTTGGGTGCTAGGGTTTATGGGGCATTCTCCTTATTCTTCAAACCCATTCTCCCCCTCATTCTTCCTTTCTCCCATTGGGGGAGAAAGTAATGACTTCGACCTAA
>CAZWZR010000169.1:0-3360 GCA_964638365.1 uncultured Thermotogae bacterium
ATGAGCTGGAGGAAATTGACGATTCCAAACAACTGACCGAAAAATCCCGACGGCGACTTTTTGCATTTTTAACGAGAGGTGATGGAATACGGATAGGAATAGGCCAGGCGGACAGCGACGAAATCGACGACCTCGGGATAAACCCGGCGACGAGCCTGGCTGCTTCCCGTGCGCTGGCCGCAGTATCGACCGAACCGGATTTGCTCTTACTGGATCAGGGGTTGAAGCTTTCAGGGGACATCGAAACACTCTCGCTGGAAAAGGGCGACGAGCGCTCCTTCCACGTGGCCGGAGCTTCGGTCCTTGCCAAGGTTGCCAGGGACCGATACATGTGGCTCCAATCCGAGAGGTTCCCGGGTTTCGGCTGGGGCTCTAACGTCGGCTACGGGACGAAGAAACACAGGGATGCCCTGGAGAAAACCGGGCCATCTCCTTTACATAGAAAGAGTTATACTATAGGATAAACTGGTTTGCTATGATCCAGAAGGGATGTTATAATCCTTTAACAGTGCAATATAGGCGCGAGAATGGTTTGTCGGCAAGGGGCTGGAACTAGATAGGTTCTTGAAGAGAAGTTTGTCGAGTTTTGTCGCCTTAAGTGTCCTTGAACTTGAGGTTTATGGTTCTATAATGATTCTTAGCTTAGGAGGCGGGAAATGATGTTTAGAAACGGGAAGAACTTAAAAGTAGCGTTGAGCTTTATGGTGATACTGGCTCTTGGGGTTACCGTCTTCCTCCCCGCGGGCCACGCACAGGAAGAAGATGAGAATGGAGAAGTAGCCTTTTCCGATGTTCCTACCGATCACTGGGCCTACGAGGATATTCAGTACCTGGCGGAGAGAGGCATCATAACTGGGCTACCCGGTGGAACTTACGAAGGTGACGAGCCGATCACGAGGTATCAGGTCGCGAACCTGGTGGCTCGAACCGTCCGTTACCTCCAGAACAACCAGGGCGCAACCGGACAGCAGGACCTTAGCACGCTGGAGGACCTGGTTTACAAACTCTCCGAAAGGGTCGATTCGACAAGTCAGGCTTCAGAAGACCTTCAGAGCAGGGTAAACAACCTGGAATCGCAGGTACAGGAACTCCGTGCAACTTCTGGAGGTCCGGAAAACTACGATCAGTTGGTCAACAGGTCGGAAAACAACTTCATCCTGGGTGTCACGGGAGTAGTCCTCGGTGCAGGAGCGCTGGCCTGGACGATATTGATCGGTTAAATCCCGTTTACCCTTTGATTTTTGTTCAGAAAAATTTTATCATACTTTGTGCACGAGGGGAAAAAGTTCATTATGACTAAAAAAATAAAAGAAGATTACCAAAACAAAAAAACGGAGGTGATTTATGGCACGTTTCCCGCGGGTAACATTGAAAACCGCTTAATTCCTAGGAATTGCAAGCTAGATCTAGCAGGTAAGAGACATTGTATTAACTCACATTAGAAGGAGGTTAAACTCATAATGACTAAAAAGTTTTTAGCTTTAACGATGGTTTTGGTGCTTGCAGCGGGCTTTGCTGCCGTTGCTGCAGAACACGAGGATGATAGAGCTTTGACAGGTAGTTGGGAAAATACTATTACTTTAAAGCCCGTACAAACTAATTCTTTTGACGCTTTTGATTCTACTTTAAATGTAACTTACAACAGTGGTGGCATCACCTACAGTAGTACTTCTACCTTTGATTTAACTGGGTATACCAGCCAGGAATTCGGTGTAGTTACAGATGTAGGCTTGTTACACCTAGATTCAACAATGGACTTTGATCCCACCGCACCTTCGCTTAATTACTGGAAGAATACTGCTTCCTTGACATTAGGTGGGGTAAGTATTACGGATATGTTCTTGCTCCAGAATAACGGTGCGGGGATGGAATTGTCTTTTGAGGGAGAGACTCCAGGTGGAGTCAGCGTAACCGTAGATAACCTCTTTGGCTTAAAGGAAAATTCTAGTCAGGATAGTGGCTACGATATTTACGCCGGCTCGAGCTTTGATTATTGGAGCACGGTAATGACTCTGGATAACCTTTCGCTGGGCTGCTGTGACTTCTCCAATGAGACCAAATTCGTCGAAGGCGCAGAAGCCGGCTCTCCCATGTTTAAATATTCCGAGTTCTCAATCGACGCGTTTGAAGCCGGGAGTCTGCCGCTCAGCTTAAGTGCAGATATAAAGTTCGAAGCCGATCAAAAGACGGTAACCCTCGATCCCGGTATCACCACGGATTGGGGCTGCTTTGACGTGTGGGCCGTCCTGGATAGTACGAACAGTACCTATGACGGGATAAACATAAACGGCTTCGCTCTAACTGGAGTCAATCTAGGTCATGTCGACTTAAGTTACTATTCAGCACTTGATGGTAACTATGTTTCTCACTGGGACGGGATCAGCAAAGACTATCCCGAGTTGCTGCGGATAGACAAACACGAGGAACTTCCGCTGGACTTCACCCTCGATACTTATCTGGAAACGGGTGGTAGCGGAGGACTGTTTGACCTCGCCCTCTTTGATGCAAGTGCAAGCTATGCACTTGACGATGAATTCACTCTGGGAAGCGGCTTAGAGGTCAAACCTAGTAGTGGTCTGGATGAATTGACACTTTCACTCGACTATAGCTGGTAAGGTCTCTATATAACGAATTTTCATAGAATTGTAACCCCGGGTCGTTAAGATCCGGGGTTTTTCTTTTTCCAAGTCATTCCCTCCCACCTTCAAACTAGACGAACTCTTTCTACCCCTGCTGTGATGGTTATGAGACGTCTTTTGACAGTCAGATTTCGAACGATGCTGGGATTCGAATCCCTCCGGTATAGCAGTAGAGGTCAAAACAAATTTGGGATTTCCATTAAATCCGTGCTTCCGGTATAAGAGCAGTATATTAGCTTGCACGGAATTTCCATAAAATTTATAATCGTAGAAACCCTTTGTCGAGATTATTTGTACGAGGACTCTGTATTATCTTGTTTTTAGCTTTATTCAACCCGAAATAATCGGGATGTTTAATCCAGAAAGAAAGCTACCACCGAGGAGGGACAATGAAAGATAACTACGACTACCAGGAACTGCTGGTAAACGGTGATATTTCCGAAATCGATCCGCTGGTCGACGAGCTGATCACGGTTGAAGAGGACAGGCAGGCCAGGAAACTTATACTGATTCCGTCGGAGTCGGTCTCGCCGCTGCCGGTCCGGGAGGCGCTCGGTTCGGTCTTCAATAACGTCTACGCCGAGGGCTACCCGCGGGACGTCATGCGCGAGGAGCTGGAAACCTCGCCCGAGGTCGTCGGCGAGGCGGTCCAGACGATCCTCCGGCGGGAGGGCCTCGACGACGCCTACGAGCGGGTCAAGGACCTCACGCGGGGCCGGGC
>CAZWZR010000169.1:3370-3898 GCA_964638365.1 uncultured Thermotogae bacterium
TACCCGCGGAGGAGATCTATGCCAACGTCCAGCCGTTGTCCGGGACGCCGGCCAACCTGGCTGTCTACGATAGCTTCGTCGAGCCAGGCGGGACGGTCATGGGGCTGGCGCTGGACGAGGGTGGCCACCTGTCCCACGGCAGCGAGTTCAACCTGACGGGCAAGCGGTATAACATAGTTTCCTATTCCAGCGACCCGCACACGGGAAGGCTGGACTACGACCAAATCCGTGATCTCGCACTGGAACACGAGCCGGAGATGATCATTGCCGGCTACACTTCCTTTTCCTGGGCACCGGACTGGGATAAGTTCGCTGAGATAGCGGACGAGGTCGGAGCCATCCTGCTGGCCGACATTTCCCACGTGGCCGGGATGTCGATTGCCGGTGCCTACCCGAGCCCGATAGGCAAGGCCGACGTCGTCATGCATACGACTCACAAGACCCTGGCCGGTCCGAGGGGAGCCGTC
The DNA here is from genome assembly GCA_964638365.1 of uncultured Thermotogae bacterium. Taxonomy (GTDB): domain Bacteria; phylum Bipolaricaulota; class Bipolaricaulia; order M55B111; family M55B111; genus JAGXLP01. The sequence continues at coordinate 3,838 of CAZWZR010000169.1, forward strand.
GTACTGACCACGGATCAGGACAAGATGGACGTCTTGGACGAAGCTATATTCCCCGGAGCGC
>CAZWZR010000170.1:0-3893 GCA_964638365.1 uncultured Thermotogae bacterium
ACCAGTACAAGTACTCCAATACCAGCTCCCACCCCGTAAGGAGACCAGCGAGATAAAACAAGCCAGGACATTATATCACTTCCGGATAAATAATCGTGGACTATAACTATTTTTAATTATCTCAGGTTAGCTGACAACAATTTAATGAGCAAATACCAGCTTTTCCTTTTTTCTGGATGAAGACGGAAAATTTCAGAGGAGCCATACGAAAGATATTTCAATTTGGAAGCCTATCGACTCTTCTGTTACTCTTTATTCTATTGATGAAGAGGGTCGGGGGGATCCTCAGCAGGGACCCCAAAATGGACCAGGAAAAGCTCGAAGGGATAATGGGGAGGCTGGAAGCTGCCGGTTACGATTTTTCCGACTTCAGGATAAACCCTCAACAACTTACGGAAAGTAGTTAAACCTTATCAATTTTGGAGCAGCTACCCCGTTCTGAAACTTGTGAATAAAAAATGTAGTTCTTATATCGGCTAAATTACCCAATTCGAAGAAAAAGCGGCGCTAAATTTAATCAGTACGAAAAGATGTTGGACAAAGGGGGCAAATCACTATATAATGTGTTTGATGATAAGCCTAGATTTTTCGTAAGTTCTTAAACCCCACGTTTTGTGGGTTTTTTTATTTCTTTCCCGGGTAATCCTAATAACCTTAATAAACATACCGCCTATTACATTTTGACAGGCATCGGCATTTTCACTAATCATCAGAGATTTCCATCCCCCCGCAGTAATGAAGGTCTCTTGTTATAACCCATAAACCGCTTACACTTTTTAAAAAATTAACTCCGGCATAGTTTTTAAGTAACTAAAAGGGTGCAATACATTGATCTATCTCGCTTTCGCCATACTGACCAGTGCCTCTATAGCTTTGATCTTCAAGTTCAGCGAGGGGCGGAACATGGACAGGTTCGTGGTAACCAGCTTCAACTACCTGGCCGCCTCTCTCGTCAGTCTGGTAATTATCTGGGCAAATGGACTCCAGTTACCCTTTATCTCATTTCCCGTAACCGGGAAGGACGTTTCAAATATAATCCCCCCACAGGGCAGCTTAACCGATCCCCGTAGTAGCCTGCTCTGGGCTTTAATTGTCGGGATACCTGCAGGTCTATTTTTCTTTTTGGCTTTCATCTTCTACCAGAAAGGTATCAGGGAGAACGGCGCCGGTCTTGCCGGAGCGTTTTCCAAGATAGGAATCCTCATACCAATGAGCGTCTCAATAGCTATCTGGAACGAAATACCAACGACCCTACAGTCCATCGGGATCGGACTTTCCATACTGTCGATCCTCATGGTTAACGTCTCTACCGACTCCCTCAACCTGGATAAGTTACGTTTTTCCCTCCTCGGGCTGTTCCTGTTTAGCGGTCTGGCCGAGTTTTCCAACAAGGTATTTCAAAAGTACGGATTGATCGAAGACAAACTCGTTTTCCTCTTCTTCGTATTTTTCACCGCTTTTCTGATCAGCGGAGCCTTTCTGCTGTGGCGGGGGAAAAGGCCAGAACCTGGTGCTGCTTTCACTGGAGCGATTGTCGGTCTGCCCAACCTTTTCTGCTCCTATTTTCTCATTTTAGCCCTGGATGGAATAAAGGCTTCAGTGGTCTTCCCGTTATATACCGCCACGACAATCGTAGTTATTAACCTCGGAGGATACCTTTTTTTCAAAGAAAGATTGCGGAAAAAGGAAAGATTATCAATTGGCTTAATGGTAGTGGCTCTGGTTTTGATCAATTTATAATGATGATCCTTCTTTTTAAACCGATCATATTGAATCCTAAAGTTCTTAACCCTTCGTTGGCTTGACTCTTTGCGCTATCAAAATTAACTTCGAGGTGCTTATTATTTGGCTAATTGCGGTGATAGCCTTAAAATCTAGGGATATTTCCCGTATGTGATCGAAAATGGAGTCAATTACCCCGCACCAAGGTGCGGGGCTTGTAGAAAAACAAATTTGACTACGGACTATGTTCTTTTACAAAAGAAGACCCAGCACTCAAATGAGGAAAGCTGCTTGGGCTAAGAATCCGTTAATTTTACCTATTCGCTGGACGATCCTGGAACTAGCCTAGAGTACTTGAGCCAAGTTGCACATCTCATTTGAGTGCTGGACAAAAACCAGCCGATTCCTCCCCAGGGCAAGCCCTGGGGCTTCTTCGGCAAGTTTTGGTGATATATTTGGTTTCGTTCCTTCACACCGCGGACTGGCAGCTGGGTCAGACGCTGCAAATGGTTAATCCGGATAAAGCGGACCAGCTACGATTGACGAGACTCAATACCGTAAAAAGCCTGCTCGAATTAGGGAAGAGACTTGACGTGGACTTCGTCGTCTCTGCCGGGGACAATTTCGAGTCAAACCAGGTTAGCCGGGATCTTCTGGAAAAGACGGCAGGAGTTCTAAACGACTTCCCCGACCTACCCATTTACGTGATTCCGGGGAACCACGATCCCTTGATGGAGGATTACGCCTTCAATGCCGACGTAATGAGTTCAACAGGGGATCACGTCCATGTATTAAAGGAAGAAGAGCCTCAAGAGGTAACGGGAACTTCTGCAGCTATCTATCCCGGGATTTGCAGGAAGAAAAAGAGTTCCAGGAACCCCGTAAGATGGATCCCTCCTCGAAAGAAGTCGGATACAATCAGGGTCGGGCTAGCTCACGGCACTCTGCAATCCCTGCCGGATCTGCCGAAAGACGAATACCCTATAGACGAGAACGCTGCAACGCAAAACGAGCTGGACTACCTAGCCCTCGGCCACTGGCATTCTACTTTTCCCGACCCGGCCAAGACAACAAGTCGTTCGTACTACTCGGGCACGCCTGAGCCGACAGGGTTTACGGAGACGGGTAGCGGCAACGCCCTGGTTGTTGAAATCGACTCGGCTGGCGCCACGCCCCGGATAGAGAAACACCGGGTCGCCAAATACAGGTGGCTGGAGTGGCAGAAGAACCTCAGTGACCTGGCTTCTCTCGAGGGGCTCGAATCCGAACTATTTTCCGGAGAAATTGCAGAAGATAGAACGCTGCTCAGACTAAAACTTGAGGGTACGATCTCGCTGGAGGTCCATGAAAAGTTAAAAGACCTCGAGAAAGAACTGAAAGATTCGTTTTATTTTCTCGATATCAACGAAGAGAACCTGGTTCTAACACCGGCGGAGGACGAGATAGATGAACTTACTTCCGGTACCGGCTGGCTGAAAGGAGCGATAGATTACCTGGAAAAACTCTCCTCCGGAGAAGTCGAGTCACCGCCGGAAAACTGGAAGATTGATGAGCCACCTACTGAAGAAGAAGCGGCCAGGGCACTCGAGCTAATTTACGGACGCATACGGGGCGAAGAGGGATAAAATGCACTTCAAACGAATAGTAATAAAGAACTGGGGCGGCTTCTACGACTCCGAACTCTCGCTGGAGCTCGATGAACAGCTAAACGTAATAGTCGGGCCCAACGAGTCGGGGAAGAGCACTACCCTCGAAGCCATCAGGCTGGCCCTGACGACAAAGGCTTCTTCACGAAAACAAGCCGTAAAGGACGCACAACCGTGGAATACCGACCTTAAGCCCCGTATCGACATCGAGTTCCGGGCGAAAGGAAAAGTTTACAGGCTGGAGAAGACGTACCTGAAAACTTCCGGCAACGCATTCTTTTCGGAAAAACTGGAGGGTGACGAGTGGACTACGCTGGCCGAGGACGATGCTGCCCATTCAAGGTTCCTGAATACCCTCGACCTCACGGAATCGGAAGAGTTCTTCCGGACGCTCTGGGTGCCTCAGGGTGAAAACCTTGAATTAGAAGTAAACGAAGGTCTGCAGTCCCGGGTCGAGGAGGCAGTCGGCTCAGCTACCTCCGAACTAGGAGAACGGGTTCTGGAATACACGGTTGGCAAAGTCGG
>CAZWZR010000171.1:0-3883 GCA_964638365.1 uncultured Thermotogae bacterium
CCTGAACGGTTTCCAAAGCTATAAATTCATTTTACACAGTTGCTTATACACTATCGGTTCGAAAATCCCGCCTATAGAATAGTTGGTATGGAAAAAGAGTTGAACAAATCGCATATCCGGTTTTCAATCCACGGATTAACTCTTTTCACCGCTTACGACGACGAAGGAGCCGTCTTCGTGCCCGTCCTTCGGTTGCTCCACCGATTCGTTAGCCCTTTCGAGGCCTTTTGTCAGGGTTTGCACCGATTTTAGGGAACTAAAGCCCGCTGCTCGGATCGTTTGCAGCACGGTCTCGGCGGTGAAAAAATTGGCGATCTCGTAGAACCTGTCGTCCGCTTCGTTTGACCTGTAGAACTCGCCGATTGCGCTGTTGCCTGGGACGAAGCCGACGACGATTTGCCCGCCCTCGCGAAGTACTCTACCGGCTTCGCTGAAAGTTTTGTCCAGGTCGTTCACGAAACAGATGGTCGTGACCATTAGCGCCAGGTCGTAAGCTTCGGTCCCCAGTGGTAGATCCTCGGCCCTGCCTTCCGTCACCTCTATTCCTCGGTCCCTGGCTATCTCGGCCATCGGTTCGGAAGGTTCCACGCCCTCGGAAATTCCCAGCTGAGAGGCAAATCTGCCGGTTCCGACGCCTATTTCTACTGCATCTCCTCGCTCTTCCGGCAGGACACCCTCGACGGCCAGAAGCTCGGAGCGGTAGGCCTTCTCGTTTTCATCAAACCAGCTATCGTATTCTTCAGAGTAGTTGTCGAACGGTTTCGTCTTTGCCATTCTCCTCCACCTCCTTGATGGTTTCCAGAAGCCTCCGCTTGTATTCGAAGAACTTCTCTCCGGTCTTGTCCCTCTCCTCGTCGGAGAGATCTACGTCGAACTCGCCCTTCTTTACCGCCGGTCGGTCGGAGAGTACGAAGATTTTTTCCGAGAGAAATATACCCTCCTCTATATCGTGCGTTATGAACAGGATGGTTCTATCTATGTCATCCAGCAGTCCCAGCAACCACCGCTGAATTTTGTCCCGCGTCAGGGCATCCAGAGAGCCGAATGGTTCGTCGAGGTACAGTACCGGGGCATCGGTCAGGATCGTCCGCAATAGGGCTGCTCGCTGGCGCATTCCCCCGGACAGCTGGTGAGGGTAGGAGTCCTCGAAGCCGGACAATCCGAACTCGTCGAGGTGCTCCCGAACCCTGCTTCTCCGATCTTCTCCCCCTTTACCGCGTAGCTTGAGCGGTAATTCGACGTTTTCCAGAAGCGTCTTCCAGGGAAAGAGCAAGCCCTCCTGGGGCAGGTAACCGGCGGAGGGGTAATTGCGCGTAATTTTACCCCGGTCCGGTTCGAGCAGCTCCAGCAGGATCTTGAAGAGGGTGGTTTTGCCGCACCCGGAAGGGCCGAGGAAGGTGACGAAGCCGGAGGAGTGTATCTCGAAATCGATTCCTTCCAGCACCTCCAGGTCTCCGAAGCCCTTCCGGACGTCCCTGACTTTGAGCAGGTTATTCTCCTCTTTCCGGGAGGAATTCATTCGTAAAGGCCTCCTCGACGTCTATTCTCTCTTCGATCAGTTCGTTTTCGTATAGCCATTCAGTGAAGTCCTCCCAGACGGTTTTCTCCTGGATCCCCCATCGGTCGACACCGGCGCTGTATTCCTCCGATACGTACTTCTGGGACTTCATTACGAGGTCCTCGTCGAGTTCCGAGGCGTGCTCGAGCAGAATCCGGGCTGACTCCTCCGGGTTCTCCTCGGCATACCGGTAGCCCCTGGTTACCGCATCCAGGAACCTTTCCGCCAGTTCCGGGCGGTTCCGAGCCAGGTCCTCGCTGGTTATGAAGATGGGGGTATAGTAGTTAAAAGTGCTCGACAGTTCCGTGGCGGGAATGTAGTTGAAGTCCAGCCCCTCGGTTTTCGCGTGCATTCCCTGCCAGCCGTAGAAAATCCAGAAGAAGTCCGCCAGGTCCTTTCTCGCCGCGGTGACGAAGTCGGTCATCCCGATATTGACGAAGTCGACGGTCGAAAAGTCGGCCCCTCTCTCCTTCATGACCGACTGAATTATCCTGTTGTAAAGCTCCGTCCCCCAGCCGCCGAACTTCTTGTTTTCGAAGTCTTCCACCGAATTGATCCCGGCATCAGCGGGTGCTGCGAAGCCGGAGGTGTTTTCCTGAATGATTGCGGCAATTGAAACCACGGGAACGTCCTTGTCCCTGGCCATCGTGACGGATTCCTGGTGGCTGACGCCGAATTCCGTTTTGCCGGAAGCGGTGAGCTGAATGGAAGTCGTCTTGCTCGGCTGTACCACGTCAACCTGAAGGCCTTCGTCCGCGAAATAACCCAGATCCTTTGCAACGTAAATTCCCGTGTGGTTCGTATTCGGAGTCCAGTCGAGAGTTACCTTGATGTCCTGGGTTTCCGCCCCCCAGCCGGGAAGCGCTACCCCTAAAACCAGAATCGAGCTGACCAAAAGTACCCCAGTAATTTTAGTTATTTTCTTGCTGAACATAGTTACCCTCCTCTCTTGTCCAGGGAGTTACGTAAGCCGCCGTCCAGTCGACCAGTTTAAAGAAAGCAAAGCTCGCCAGCATAACCAGGACTATTGCTCCGAATAGCCTGTCCGTCTGGAACGACGTCAGGGCCCGGGTCATGTAGATACCCATTCCCTTGACACCGCCCAGCCATTCGCCGATCACGGCTCCCAGCACGCTGTAGGTAGCCGCGATCTTCAAACCGGCAAAGATTCCCGGCAGGGAGGCCGGGATGATCAGGTGCCTGTACCTCTGCCAGCGGGAAGCGTTCATCGTCTCCATCAGATCCAGCATCCCCTTATCCACGTTTTGAAACCCTTCGTAGGCATTCACGCCGATCGGGAAGAAGCAGATGAAACCCACGATTATTATTTTTGCGGTAATCCCAAGCCCGAACCAGATCAGGATCAGGGGCGCGATCGCGATCAGGGGAATCGCCTGGGATAATACCAGGTACGGGTAAATGATTTCTCCTGAGAACTTGAACCTGTACATGAAGGCGGCTACGAGCAATCCGACTACGGTGGCCAGGGCGAGGCCAATTGACGTTTCGATCATCGTTACCCTCAGGTGGTCCGCCAGGGCCGCCCTGTCCCGAAAAATCGACAGGATGATCTTCCAGGGTGTCGGTAAAATGTAGTTCGGAATACTCAGCCCCCAGACGATAAGCTGCCAGAGCCCGAGAAAACTGCCGATGCTCAACAGGTTTATCGCCGCGGCGGTTCTGCCTCTGCTCATATGGGTCACATCCAATACGGAAAAACAATTGTGACGACCGCTAACCTAAATGAGTAATGGGGAGAAAAGTTGACCTGTTCGGGTGAGAGTTCCCTGCGCCGGCATTACCCGGTTCAGGTTCCAAGGGTCGAGGTTTATCCTCCTCTCAGCCCGATAGTCGAGCTCCCCTGTTCGGATAGAGGTTAATTTAAGATATGACTGGTTTCAACGGTGAGGTCAACCTGATTCGGCCTCGAACTCGGAGAGTCGTTTCCAGAACCTGTCGTGTATCGGTTCAGTTATACGTTCTAACCCCTCATCGGTTACCAGTTCGATTTCCCCGCTCCCGGTGATTTCGCCGACGGCTTCGACCTCCAGCTCTTTTTCGGTTGCCTCCTGGAGGAACTCCTCTTCGTGCCGGGGTGATACGACGGCGATACCCGAGCCGATGCTGGTTATTCTGGTCGGGTCCAGATCGAGCCGGTGGCAGACTCGTGCTACTTTCGGGTCGACCGCGAATTCCTCGGTTCCTATTCTTGCACCTAGTCCACGGTCGGCCAGAATTTCCTGCAGCCCGCCGAGGAAACCGCCTTCGGCAATATCGTGGACCAGGAGGCTCCCCGGTGCGGAGGCAAGGCTGGTTAGGTTCTGG
>CAZWZR010000172.1:0-3841 GCA_964638365.1 uncultured Thermotogae bacterium
AGTGTTCTCGTATTTGTACGAAAAAACTCTTACATCGCCGAGGCTAGAAACCCCGACTATCGTCTAGTTAAATGTTTCTCTACCCTGGGGTTTCTCTGGATTAAAATTATGACATCAAAAATCCTAAGGCGGTCTCATGATGGTGAAAGAATTGAGAAAAACAAAAGCAATCAGGTATTTTCGCCCTGATATGTCCCACTGTACCCCTCTTGTGCTTCCTCGTCGAGTCGGAAAAATACCATCTGTGCAACTCTGGCGTCCTCCTCCAGAACTACTCCAGCCGGATTCAAGACCTGCAGGAGTCCCTGTCCTCTGCCCTCGTAGCCCGGATCCCAGACGGCGGTAACTAGATGGCAGCCATTGCGCATCAGTGTGGACCTGGGAAAAACTAGCCCGATGGCGTCTTTTGGAACGGATATCTTTTCGTTGTAAGTAACCCGGTAAGCTTCTCCCCCTTCCAGCTTTTCTCCATCCAGGGCTTCACCGGAGGCTATCTCCCTCGAAGTATTGTCAAAATCGACCCTTCCCTCTCCGGTAAACCGCTCCACCCTTCCCACCGTCAAATCCGTACCGGCGGGTTGTCTCTGTATTTCTTCATCTATCAATCCTTCTACGCTGTCGCGTCCCGAAATTATCATTTCAGCTATCACCACCGATATGTGCAAGGTTAACTAACATCGATGGGAAAGAAAAGAGCAATTAGTTACAGTATCCCCCTCCCCGGATCCAGTGTTGAAATGACGTATTTCCGAAAATAACATTAGTTATATCGTTAGCGATACATCGCTAGCAAAAGGAGAGTCCATATTGCGCGGGGTCAGAAGAGGTTTTTTAAAATACTACATACTGAAATTGCTCACGGAGGACAGCTACTCGGGTTACGGGTTGATCAAAGCAATCGAGGAAGAAACCGGCTTCTGGAAACCGTCAACGGGCTCAGTATATCCCCTGCTGGAGGACCTGGAGGCTGATGGCTTAATTGAGGGAGAGACAACGGACAGGGGAAATTCCTGGGGGATCACGGAGGAAGGGGAAAAAGCCTACGAGGAAGCAACCGAGGCAAAGGAAAAGATGCGAGAAAGCATCAAGCAATCAATGATAGTCTTTTCTCAGATATTTAACGAGGAAAAGATAAGAGAAGACGCGAAAAAATTGGACGATCAGTTCGAAAACCCTTCCGGATTACGGAAAAAAATACGGCTGCTGCACCATAGACTCAACGACCTACTAGATGAGGAAAGCACTTCTCCGGCCGAGTTGAGTAAAGTAGTTGAGATGGCACACAAAAGATTGGACGAACTCGAGCAAGGTGGAGATCGAGATGAACAGGGTAATTGAAGTTGAAAACCTGACCAAGGATTATGGGGAATTGAGGGCCGTCGATAACATCAACTTCGGTGTCGAAGAGGGAGAAATCTTCGGCTTTCTTGGTCCGAATGGAGCCGGAAAAACAACCACAATCAAGATGCTTTGCGGGCTGCTTAAGCCCACGTCGGGAGAAGCCAGAATTACCGGTCTGAACGTAGCCGAAAAGCCAATGGAAATAAGAAAGCAGATCGGGCTGGTGTTTCAGACCTCCAGCCTGGATGATAGTCTGACCGGTCGAGAAAACCTTTCTTTTCACGGCAGGCTTTACAGCGTTTCTCGGAATAAAGAAAAGGAACGTATACTGGATTTAAGCGAAAGGGTTGGGCTCATCGACAGGCTGGACGAAAGAGTTGACAATTACTCCGGTGGCATGAAACGGAGGCTCGAACTGATTCGAGGGCTTCTTCACCACCCGAGGGTACTTTTTCTGGACGAACCAACTCTGGGCCTCGACCCCCAGACCAGAAGCTATATCTGGGACTACATTCAGGAACTAAAAAACAGGGAAGAAATCAGCATTTTTCTTACGACGCATTACATGGACGAAGTCGAACTGGCCCGCAGAGCAGCAATTCTCGATAAAGGCGAGATCATCGCCATGGACACGGTAAAATCACTAAAGAACCAGCTAGGCGGGGACCTGATCTTTCTGGACACCGCTGATAACGAAAGGTCGCGCAAAACACTGGAGGAGGAATTCGACGTCAGCGTGGAACAGGTCGATTCGAAGCTCAAGCTAACAGTTGAAAAAGGAGAAGAACTGATTCCTAAGCTGACCCAGGTCCTGTCGGGCGACATCAAGTCCATAAACCTGCATGAACCGACGATGGACGACGTATTTCTCCACCTAACCGGAAAAGAGATCAGGGAATCCGATCCCGAGAGCAGTTTTGATAAGCGGGGGATGGGTCGATGAAAACGCTAAAACACGTCTGGGTCATCTGGTACAGAGAGATACTGCGCTACTGGAGAGACAAACCAAGAATCGTCGGTTCTCTGGCCATGCCCTTCTTCTTTTTAGTAATATTTGGCTCCGGCCTTTCGTCTTCGATCGGGGACTTGCTGCCGACCGGAGGACTGGCAATTGATTTCAAAAAATTCATGTTTCCGGGAATCATCGGGATGACGACGCTTTTTACCGGCATGTTTTCTGGCCTCTCCATCGTTCGAGACAAGGAGTACGGTTTTCTCAAGGAAATTTTAGTTGCCCCGGTGGACAGGATAGCCGTCGCCGGAGGTAAGATCCTCGGCGGGAGCACGGTCACCATGATTCAGGCGACGCTCCTGTTTTTATTCGCACCGCTCGTTGGTGTCGTAGTTACACCGCTTCTGGTTTTGAAGGTCTGGGGGCTTGTTTTCCTCGGTTCACTCAGTTTTACCAGTCTGGGAACCTTCGTCGGCAATCAGCTTGACTCGGCTGAGGGATTTCAGATGGTAATGAACTTCCTGATCTTTCCGATGTTTTTTCTTAGCGGCGCCTTCTTCCCGCTAAGGGAGGTTCCCACCTGGATGGCAGCCCTGGTTCGGGTCAACCCGTTTTCTTACGTGGTAGACGCGATGAGGCAGCTATTTTTCCAATCCATGGGAATTCCCCAGGAGATGATGGAGAGATTACCGGAGTTCGGGCTCGGAATTTCGCTTTTCGATACCCGAGTTACCATTCTGATGGATCTGGGGATCATGGTATTCCTCTCGCTGGTCCTGGGAACCATTGCCGTCCGAAGTTTCCACAGAATGAAATAGGGGACAAGAAAGCTTAAAAATGGCTAATACGGAAAAATCGACGCGGGTGGAAAACCTCAAGGACGATATACTGAGCGGGCCGATAATTAAGACCCTGCTCACCCTGGGCTGGCCGGTGATAGTCTCCAACGTCATCCAGACCCTCTATAACGTAATTGATACGTACTGGCTGGGCAGGCTGGGAAACGTAGCCGTATCCGCCCCCACGGTTGGCTTCCCGGTTGTCTTTCTGCTCATTTCCGTCGGTATGGGTTTCTCGATTGCGGGTGTTTCCCTGGTCTCTCAGCACACGGGAGCGGGCAGCGAGGAAAACGCCAACCGTGCAGCCGGTCAGGTGGTTGGCTTCATGTTCCTCAGCGCGATGATACTTTCAGCTCTCGGTTACGCCGTAGCTCCCTTCCTGCTTAAAAACCTGATGGGAGTCCCGGAGGACGTATTTCCAAAGGCACTCAGCTATATCCGGATCATCTTCTCCGGCCTGCCGCTGATGTTTCTGTTTTTCTCTTTTAGGTCCATGATGCGGGGCGTAGGGGACATGATAACTCCGATGGTCATCAGCAGCGTTTCCGCTCTATTAAACGGAGTGGTTCTGGATCCAATCCTTATATTCGGCCTCGGGAGCATACCTTCCTTAGGAGTTAGCGGCGCAGCCGTTGCCACTATTTCCAGCCGGGGGCTAGCAGCTCTGGCCGGCCTTTACCTGCTCTTCTTTGGAGAAGTGGAGATCAAA
>CAZWZR010000173.1:0-3813 GCA_964638365.1 uncultured Thermotogae bacterium
TATAGATAAACGAATATCGGCAAGTATCTCTGAAACAAACATCTGATAATTGTAGCGGAGGACTTTAGACCTCCATAATTACAATATGAGCTGGAAGGTTTCAGCCAAAAAAAGAGATTTCTTCTAATAATGATGAGGATAAGGGGACCGAACCGAGAAAATTCCAGCGACGCGGCGCATATGCCTAACCGAGCCAGGGATTACCTGAGTCTGGCTCAGGTAATCCCTGGAGAGGGATATGGCCATAACCGAATGGGATTAGATATTTATGCATAATACTCTCTTTAGTGAGAACAACTATCATGAAGACATCAGTTTGAGCAACGCGAGTCGGAAATTTCTCGGTTCGGGAAGACCGGAGGTCGATAACAAGACCCGAAAAGGGTGGAACCGTGCCCACTCAGCCTCGATGTTCAGCTTTGGCTGAAAAGGATTTTCCCGGCGAAGAGCAAAAGCTGATTCAACGGTCGATAAAGGAGAAACAAAACTGTTCTATTAACCACGTTTTAGCTAAATAGAAAATTAGCTCAATTTATTCCAACCAGGAGGAAATGAAAATGACAGAGACAGAATTAACCGGTAAAGCCCATAAATTCGGCGACGACATAAATACGGATTACATAATTCCCGGCAAGTACCTGATGAAGATCACCGACGACGATAAACTGGCCGAACACGCAATGGAAGGAGTTGATCCCGATTTCAGGGAGAAGGCCGATCCAGGTGATTTCATAGTTGCCGGAAATAATTTCGGTTCGGGTTCTTCCCGGGAAGAGGCACCGACCGTTATCAAGCACGCGAACGTGAGTGCGGTCCTCGCCAAGTCCTTCGCGAGAATCTTTTACAGAAACGCGGTAAACATCGGTCTCCCGATTGTCGAATGCGATACCGATCGGATCGACCAGGGAGACGAACTATACGTCAACCTCGATGAGGGCCTGCTGGAGGATCGTGATAGGGGAGAGGAAATCGAGATATCGCCGCTACCCCCGGAGATGAGTACAATTCTGGAGGACGGTGGGCTGGTCCCTCACCTGGACAAACACGGAACGTTTAACCTCTAAACATGGCAAAAGAGAAGGTTACTTTCATTACGGGAGATGGGATCGGGCCAGAGATCAGCCGGGCCGTCCGGAGGGTAGTCGACGCATCTTCCGGAGGAATAGACTGGAAGATAGTCGAAACGAACCCGAAGGAGGAACCGGGAGAGGAAATAATTAGCCGGATGGAGAGTTCGCTGGAAGAGACCTCAGTCGGAATCAAGGGCCCGATTACGACACCTATCGGTTCAGGATACAGCAGTCTCACCGTCGCCCTCCGCAAGAGGCTGGAGCTGTACGCCAACGTCAGACCGGTAAAACGTCTTCCCGGTCTCGGTCCGGATCTCCATGGAGAAGTGGACCTGGTTACGGTGCGGGAAAACACGGAAGGCTTGTACAGCGGGATAGAACATACGGTCGATGACGAATACGCCGAATCCGTCAAACTCACCACCAGAAAAAGCTCCAGGCGGGTAGCTAAATTTGCCTTCGAATACGCGGAAAACGAATCCAGGGAAAAAGTGACCGCGGTCCATAAAGCCAACATACTGAAACAGTCTGATGGCCTCTTCCTGGATTGCGCCAGGGAAGTGGCCGAGGACTACCCCGAGACCGAGTTCGAGGAGAAGATAGTCGACAACATGGCCATGCAGCTGCTCCTGCGGCCGGAGGACTTCGACGTCCTTCTCGCTCCAAACCTTTACGGCGACATACTCTCCGATCTCTCCGCAGGCTTAATCGGTGGTCTGGGGGTTGCGCCGGGTGGCAACTTCGGCGACGATAACGTCGTTTTTGAAGCAGTCCACGGTTCCGCCCCTGATATAGCCGGACAAAACGTGGCAAACCCCGTGGGCCTGCTGCGCTCGGCGATTATGATGCTCGACTACGTCGATCAGGAGGAAGCAGCTGAGGAGATCGATTCGGCGATCCGAGAGGTTCTGGATCGAGGCGAAATACTGACACCCGACCTCGGCGGAGCATCGAGCACGACCGAATTTACGGACGAGATAATCAGTTGTCTTTAATTATGGAAACGCTGGATTTGCTGAGAGACATGGTGGAGATTTACAGTCCCTCCGGTAGAGAAGAGGCTCTGGTGGATTTTCTAAAACCGAAGCTGGAGGACCTGGGTTTTCGAACTCGCCGCGATAAGTCAGGAAACTTGATCGGAAGGATTGGTCAGGGAGAAACCAAGGTACTTCTGCTCGGTCACCTGGATACGGTCAAAGGCGAGATCCCCGTCAGGATCGAGAACGGAACACTGTACGGCCGTGGTTCCGTCGACGCGAAAGGTCCATTGGCTACCTTCATCGCCGCGGCCCGCCGGTTTAAAAACTCGTCTGGCCTGGAAGTACTGGTAATTGGCGTAGTCGAAGAAGAGACGACTTCCAGAGGTGCCTACGAGATTTTGGACCAGGTCTCACCCGATTACGTCGTGGTCGGAGAACCGAGCAGCTGGAAAGGGATCACTCTGGGCTACCGCGGATCGACTCGGTTGACCTACTCCATGGAGAAACCAAAGACCCACCGGGGAGAGGACTCACCCATACCGGCCGAGGAAGCCGTTAAGTTCTACGAAGATGCGAGGGAGACCTTCGAAGACGAGTCCTCAGGTTTTCACGGCACGGACGTCCGGTTGACCGATTTCCTGACCGAGGACGAACCTTTTTCCGACTCAGTCACAATGAAACTGGACGTAAGGACCGGTCCCGGCTTCGATTACGGTGCTCTGGACGAATTCATCGAGGCGGAAAAAGAAAGCGCCACCATCGAGAGAACAAGGGGTATACCACCCGTCAAAGCCTCCAAGAGGAACAAGCTTGTCAGCTCCTTGCTTTCCGGGATAAGGAAAGCCGGCGGTGCCCCGAAGTTCAAGTTAAAGACTGGGACGGCCGACATGAATATATTCGCTGAGCACTGGGACGTACCGATGCTGGCTTACGGACCAGGGGATTCTTCGCTCGACCACACCCCGGAAGAGAGGCTGGATATTGAGGAGCTATCTCTGGCGAAAGAGGTTCTGACCGAAGGTTTAAACGTCCTCGAAGGCGTTGCCGGTAATTGAGAAATAAGGGGGTCCAATGCAACTACTCGATACTACTTTGAGAGAAGGGGAGCAAACGCCCGGTGTCTCATTCACAATCGACGAAAAGAAGGAGATAGCGAGGCTTCTGGACGAATTCGGAATCGACATCATTGAACTCGGCCATCCGGTCGTATCCGAGGACATAGAACGGGCGTGCCGGTTAATAGCGAACGACGGTCTCGAAGCGGAAACAATGGCCCATTCAAGGGCCACACGGGAGGACATAGATGCCGCGAAGGATGTCGGCGTGAGCTGGGTCGGGATTTTTCTCGGTACGTCACAGCTGAGCCTGGAACACAAGCTGCATACCGATAGGGCCGGAGCCTTAGAGAAGATCAGGGAATCGGTGGCTTATGCGAAAGACCTGGGGCTCAAGGTCAGGTTTACCCCGGAGGACGCCACGAGAACGGAAAAAGGGTATCTGGAAGATGCGGTCAACGCGGCCGTAGCTTCCGGCGCGGATAGAATAAGCATAGCCGATACCGTCGGGACGGCAACCCCTTCTTTATACGGCCAGCTGATCGAGTCCACCGTAGAAGAGGTGGAAGTACCGGTCCATACGCACTGTCATAACGATTACGGGATGGCGGTCGCTAACTCACTGGCCGGCTTCGAGTCCGGCGCTTTTCTACTGGACGTCACGGTGAACGGGCTCGGCGAACGGACGGGCATAGCTCCGCTGGCACC
>CAZWZR010000174.1:0-3790 GCA_964638365.1 uncultured Thermotogae bacterium
AAATGCTTGAGGTGCTGCTAAATAGAGCGGAGATTACTCCGTGAAACAATAAATTCACCAAACAAAAAACCCCGCCGCCTGGCGGGGTTTTTGAGGCTAATGACCGTAAAACACTACGCGGAGAGAACCTTTAGATTACCTAATCAGCGGGCCTAAACTCTATGGTGGAGCCAAGCTCCGCCCCGAAGTTTTCCTGAGCGGAACCCATGTTTATAGCTACTTCGATAAAGTCAGTTGATGCTCTAAATACGAGGAAATCTCCCTCGGGAACGTCACCGTAGGTGGTAGCGTATTCTGTCTGCTCTACTACTTCTCCGATCTGTACTTCCACCGTGTCCCCTACCTCTAGCCCTATTTCTTCTAGCTCACTCGCGTGGACGTTGGCTTGAATATTTCCGTATTCATCTATCATTACGGCCTCGCCAACGACGGCTCCGTCCTCTATCCTCGATTGCTGGATGTCGAGAGTTTTATATTCCATGTACTCGGGGCCGGCTTCAGTGAAAGGTTCCCCGGAAGCTAAGTGGGCAGCACCGGGCGAAAAAACGTCACGGCCATGGAAGGTCTTTGAGACCCAACCCTCTCTTCTCCAGTCGGGGTTTTCCAGGACTCTTACTTCTTTTACTCCCATGTTATTCATAACCATCGTAAGAACTCCGTTGTCAGGGCCGATGAAATAGTGGCCTGTCTCCGTCTCCAGAACGATGGGCTTCCTTTCGGTACCTACACCGGGATCCACAACCGTACAAAATACCGTACCCTTTGGGTATTCCTTGGCCGCCAGATAAGTCGTTATGGCGCCTTCCCGAATGTTGTACTCCTCGACCTCGTGGCTGATATGAACTATTTTAGCTTCGGGGAATTTTGACAGAACTACTCCCTCCATCGCTCCAACGTAGAAGTCCTTTCGACCGAAATCCGTGACGAAGGCAATTACACCGTTTGGTTCCGCGTGAGATGCGGCAAAAGCGGTTAACCCGAACAGTAAAACTACTAGCACTACGGCAGCTACAGCTCGTCTTTTCATAGGAATACCTCCTTCTACAATTTTTAACAAACAGGCCCTCTATTCATAATCTAATCATAAACGAAAAATAAAGTCAACTATTAACGCGTGCAGCTTTTTAACCCTACCAACCGTCATCTCATCCGGGAGAAATTCTCTAGTTAAGCTTAGCATGAACGCGTCTCTAAATTTTTCTGTGACAGGCGGTTTTTACCTACTGTGTGGCGTGGGCCTAACGAGAAGCTAGCTCTGGAGGTATTATACAAGCGCAAATTGGTGTTAAACTGGTCCAAGATTATTAAGCAAGGGCCAAATCCGTAATAATAGATCATAAATATTTCAGTCTGAATCTAAGTCCCTCTTTTCTATGTATGCTTTAAGCGAGTTAATCGGGGAAAAATAATTTGCTTTCTCAATCATTTTGCTGTGAAGACGTTCTGCCTCTTGCACTGTTTTAAGATTTTTTGAAATGGAACGTAGCAAAATTCCGATACTGCCTGTGATTTTTAATTTCTCCTTGTTTCTGGCAATTCCACGAGCATCCCTATCATCAGTAGCGACAATTCCATTGTTTCGGCTTGCTGCAACAATTGTCGCAGCTTCACCTGAGTGGAGTTTTTTGGAGTACTCGTTATATAGACTTAGTTCTGCCGGGCTGCTTAAAACAAGTGTATTAATCGAGTCTTCTTTTAGGTATTTCTTTAGCACTTTTTCTGTTCTGTAACTTTCCTCAAAAATTTCCTGCCTAACCTCTTCTGTTATAAATATTCTTTCTGGGTATAGCTCTATTAGTAGACTAAAGGCCTCTATTTCCCCGAAATTTATTACAACAGTGCTATCAAAGAAAACTGATTTCTCGGATTTTGCCAAGAATTACAGCTCCCTTATCTTTAAGCGTTTTCGAATTCCTCAAGAATTTCATCTTCATCCTCTGGCCCAATCCTTACTTCAATGTCTAATTCTTGTAGTAAATCGATTATCTCAGTTCTTTTAAATTCTTTTAGGGGCTTTAGTAGTTCAACTAATTTTCCCAGGTTGATATCTTCTTTTTCATAAGCCTTAATGGCTAAGTGAAGATAACGGTCCGGCAGGGCCCTGTAATCTTTCTTCCCTTCTTGCTGAATACCTAAGCTCTTTGCTAAAGCACTTGGACTGTAACTAGAAAGCCTTTTTCGATCATTTTCCCCAATCCAGCCCAGGTTCTGTAATCTATATAGCATTGCCTGGTAACTAACACCAAAGTGTTTCTGTGAGTATATGACGTCTTCCGTGGTAACTTTGTCCCCCTTTTTCATCCCTGCTTCTTCGAAAAAATTATTAACTCCTTCTTTGGGCATCAAAAAAGCGGCTGCAAATGCATTAGCTCGAATTTCGTGGACGTCATTTCCGTTGTTAAATTCCTTATTGTCAAATCTAGTGAGGTGTGAAGGAAATAGGTCCTGATCTCTAAGGAGGTGACCATATTCATGAGCAGCCGAGAACTTGGCTCTACCCAGGTTCTGGTCAACATTAACTACAATACAGGGTCCCTTTTCTTCGTTAAAGAAAAATACCCCGGCTAAATCGGAGTCACTACCGAAATGAACCTTTAGAACTTTTACATTTTCACCCTCCAGTAGGTCAAAAATATCTTTTACAGGAGCCCCGTTGAGCCCCAACCGGTTCCGTTCGTTCTTAGCAATCTTTTCACCCTCTGAAACTGCACCTGGATCATAAGAGTTGGTGTGGGAAAACTTGTATTGGGGTAGGTTGAGAGGTACTTCACCGAAAACGATACTTTCGAGCTGAGAATATTTCCTGTAAAGGTTACCTGCTTCAAGTAACTGCTCCTTCTCTGTTTGAGTTAAGGATTCCGCCCTTAAAAGACAATTAACCGGTTCTTTCCGATCTTCTTCCTCGATAAAATACGAGAAAGGCTTATTATAGAGATCGGCAAACTTGGATAATTCCAGGCTGGTAATTTTCTTTTTTCCGTTTTCGATTTTTGATACAGTCGGGCGGGACATATCCAGCCTTTCTGCAATATCTGCCTGGCTGAACCCAAGTTGTTTGCGAATTTTCCGAAGCCTTTTACCTATCTCTTTGTAACTAAACATCAAAATCACCTCCCCTGACGGCTAATTGTAATGTAATAGAAATTATATATCAATAATTAAGCAAATATGTTCCGATATAGAACTATTATAAAAATGAGAGCCTGCGGAGGTATCGTTTCAGATTTAAGACAGTTGGAAGCTGTAATTCAGCAGGAGGTTTTTTGATTTATAATTGCATGTTTACCGATGACTGTGTGGCAAAAAAGCAGGGAGATGGGGTATGAACCCAGTCCAAGCCCATCTACTTGACCGATTGTCTTCGGCAAGTAAGTTTTGCATAAAACAGACATTAAAAAATGCAGAGTTTGGTCGACTACTTTAGTCAAAGTAAATTCTCACTACCGTATTAAATCGACAAGAATATTCGCAATACATATTTCCCCCGATGGATCTTCCTTGCCTTTCCGTTGACATAGAGCTTGATTTATGTAGGTTCAGTTAAGAAGGAACAAATGGAAATGGTCGGCAGTATAGCCGCGAGAAAGAAGCATTTTACAATTTCGTCGACCAAGACTTCGGAGCTGAATGCAAAGCAAGTTCAAGTACATGCTCGACGAATAAAGCTTTTCTTTAGATAAACTCCTATTCACGTACAGACAGAAATATTCTTTACGGCACCTCCATCTTACGAATATTTACCCTCTGCACTGTCCAGCTTGGTGGATTTTTTTGGAAACCCCAAGGAAAG
>CAZWZR010000175.1:0-3778 GCA_964638365.1 uncultured Thermotogae bacterium
TATATTCGGCCTTCCATGCTTGTCTTCGGTTTCAGGCTGGCTTATACTGTTCTAGCATGCCATGCAGTGATTAAACTCAAGTTGTATGTTTATTTGCCGGAAGTATTAGCCGGAAGAGTCGTTATGAGATAAGGCGAGTTTATTCGTTTTGACGGAAGTACCTGGTTGGAAAATCAATTATCCGTCGGAGTGTGTTAATAATGCTTGAATTACACAATACCCTTACCGGGGAGACGGAGAAATTCGAGCCGCTTGAGGAAGGTAAAGTACGTTTTTACAGCTGTGGGCCGACCGTCTACGATTACTTTCACATCGGAAACGCCAGACCCTTTATAGTATTTGATGGCCTGCGGCGTTATCTTGAATACAAAGGATACGACGTGGACTTTACCCAGAACGTTACTGACCTGGATGACAAGATAATTGACAGGGCGGAAGAACAAGGAGTAAACCCGGAGGGACTGGCGGAGAAGTACGCCGAGGCCTATTTCGAAGACCTCGATAGGCTGGGAATAAAAGACGCCGATCACAAACCGAGAGTGACGGAATACGTCGACGAAATTATCGAACACGTGGAAGCTCTTGTCGAGAAGGGTTACGGCTACGAGGTCGAAGGAGACGTCTATTTCAGGGTGAGGGAGTTCGACGATTACGGGAAACTTTCCGGGCGCTCCATCGACGATCTCGACAGCGGATCGCGCGTGGAAGTAAACGAGAAAAAGGAAGACCCGCTGGATTTTGCCCTCTGGAAGAAATCCAAGCCCGGCGAACCGAGCTGGGAGAGCCCGTGGGGTGAAGGCAGGCCGGGTTGGCATATCGAATGCTCGGTCATGGCCCAGGGAACGCTCGGCGATACGATAGATATCCACGCCGGGGGTCAGGATCTAATCTTTCCCCACCATGAAAACGAGATTGCTCAGTCCGAAGCCCGGACCGGGAAACCGTTTACTCGTTACTGGCTCCACAACGGTCTCCTCCGATTCGAAGGTGAAAAGATGTCCAAATCCCTTGGCAATTTCGAGTACGCAAGGGACGTTCTCGAGGACTACGATAGCGAAACGATCAGATACTTCTATTTCTCTACGCACTACCGCAAGCCGCTGAACTTTAGCGAAAAAAACCTCGAGGACGCGGCGAGCGCCGTTGACAGGGTTTACGAGTTCTACGACGCGGCAAGAGGATTGGGCACTGATAAAACTCCAGAAGACTCCCCCGAGACGGAAGCCGGGGAGGAGTTTTTGCGCCATATAGATTCGGCTGATTCGAGATTTCAGAAAGAAATGGATAGGGATTTCAACACTCCCGGGGGGCTGGGCGTGATTTTTGACCTGGTAAAAGAAGGGAACAGGTTTCGCGATACCGGCCCTGAGGAAGATAGTTTCCTGCTTAAAAAAGCTGCTGGAAAGGTCGAGGAACTCGGTCACCCGCTCGGACTCTTCCAGGGAAAGGAAAGGGGCCGACTCGAAGGTATGGAGGCGGACCTGCTTGAGCTGCTGCTCGATGTAAGGAACGAATTGCGAGAACAGGAGAACTGGGAACTTGCCGATACCATTCGATCCCGGCTACAGGAAATGGGTGTTGAGATCAAGGACCAGGAAGGTGGCACCAGCTGGCGGGTCGAGTCCTGAAGGGTTAGATTTTCTCTTTAAATTTCGTATCCTTAACGTTAGTCAATAAATAGGATTTACAGGTGATTACATACCATGAGCAAAGTCGAGGCTTATTTGAAAGTATCGGACGTCGCTCAATACACGGGACTCAAGGCAGAGGCGGTCAGGGACCTGATTGACGAGGGAGAGCTAGATGCCCTGGAGCTAAACGGTCAGACCAAGATCAAGAAGTCGGAAATCGACCGGTGGCTGGACGAACAGATCAACAGGGAAGCGCTAATGGATCTGGCGGAGAAAGTCGAAGAGGACGTGGGGACGGAAGAAGTGGCGAACGCACTCGGTATGGAGGAAGAAGAGCTAGAGGAGCAAATGGACGAGTGAAGGGAAGTTAACCTCTTTCGATAGGACGGATAAATAACGTGGCCAACAGCTTATTTCAGGACGTACTGGACAGAACTGAGGACCTGCGTGGACGACTTATAAGAAGCTTCATTTTGATAATCGTCTTTGCGGTCCTTGCTTACGTTTTCAGGGAACGTGTTCTGGAGTTTCTCCAGCGACCTCTGACGGACAAGGAATTGATCTTCATCCATCCGACGGAGGCATTCTTTACTTATATCAAGCTATCCCTGTTCGTAGGGGTTCTGCTGAGTGTTCCCTACCTACTTTATCAGTTGATACAGATCCTGTCACCGTTCCTATCCAGGAGCGAAAGGTTCGGCCGTGGTTTTACGCTGGGGCTTTTCGGCTCCGGAAGTCTTTTCTTCTACGCGGGTGCGGCTTTCGCCCTCCTCGGAGTATTGCCTTTTGCGCTTGATTTCCTAAAAGCGATAAGCGGTGAGAGCCTGAATCCCACTTTTACGGTCGGGAATTACGCTTCGTTCGTCATGTCTTTCACGCTTATATTCGGATTGTTATTCGAAATGCCGGTGATTTCTTTCGGTCTGGCCAAGTTAAACATTATTAGACGGGAAACGTTGACCAGCCAGTGGAAGTTTGCACTTGTAGGAGCTGCTCTGGTTGCCGCCGTATTGACTCCGCCGGACCCGATCACCCAGATGTTTCTCTGGGGCCCGCTGTTGATCCTGTACGGGCTCTCAATAGTACTGGCAGGAATTGCACAGTCCGATTGATGGACTGGTTAAGGTAGAAGTTTTTAGGTATTACATTTTGCCCTTCGATGGGTTAATATTTGCCTACGGAAGTTCGGAGGTGTTAAATCACTATGTTTGGACTGGGACCAACTGAACTGATAATTATCCTGGTAATAATTCTGGTAATCTTCGGTGGGGACAAGCTCCCCGAACTGGCTCGCTCGCTCGGCAAAGGCGTACGAGAATTCAACAAGGAAAAAGAAAAAATTCAGGAACAGTACGAAGAGACACAGAATGCCATCGACGTGGATACGGAAACCGGGGGCGGAAAGACCGACCGAAGCTCCGGAGATAAGGATACTGAAGAAGAAGAGTCCGACGACGAGGAAGAAACTCAGAGCTAATGAGGATTAAAGTCTCTGAATGAAAGACGAAGAGCGACCGCTCGGGGAGCATCTCGAGGAGTTGAGAAGCAGGATTATCAGCTCCCTGGCAGCGATCGTTCTGCTGGCCGGTGCAGCTTATTATTTCAGGATTGAATTGCTCGAATTTCTGCTCCGGGCATCCAGTGAGGAATCGCTAATTTATCTTCACCCTACGGAAGCTTTTCTGACCTATCTCAAACTTGCCGTAATAACGGGTCTGATTCTATCTACACCCTGGTTGCTCTATCAGGCCTGGAAATTCATTGCCCCGGCGCTGCTGGAGAAGGAAGCGAGGTTATTTCGGCTCGGTTTCTTTCTCGGGGGCGTCCTTTTTTATTTCGGTATCGGTCTTGCCGTAACTATAGGTATCCCTTATTCGGTTAGATTACTGGCCGACGTCGGCGGGGATAACCTCGTTTCCAGCTTTACCGTGCGGAACTATATTACATTTTCCTCCCTTCTATCCTTTGCCAGCGGGCTGATATTTGAACTACCTCTGCTTATCTACCTGATGGTCCGGCTTGGTTTCGTCAGTCCCACCACCCTGCGGGATAATCGGAAGTACGTTATCATTATTGCCTTTACCACGGCGGCTTTTATCACTCCTACCGATTTTTTCTCCCAGGCGTTTATGGCGATCCCTCTTGTG
>CAZWZR010000176.1:0-3732 GCA_964638365.1 uncultured Thermotogae bacterium
CACCAATTTCATTTATCACTCCACTGAACTCGTGACCCAGAACTATAGGGGGGCTTACGAACGGATGTTCACCTTTATAGGAGTGGACATCCGAGCCACAAACTCCACAGGCCTTAACGTCGATCGAAACTTCGTTCTTTTCTGGAGCAGGTCTTTCCACTTCTTCAAAAGCGAGCTCTTCTTCACCAACTAATTTACACTGTTTCATTGTTAGTCACCTCTTAACTTAGGTATGGATTAAAGAGTCTGAATCCCTCTTCCAAAACGATCTTTAAAAAGAGTGGCGTTTAAAAGTTTACGGGTCATTTTTTCAATAATAGCTGATAATGCCCCAGAGCTTGCCCTAGGGATGAATTAGCCTTTTTTTGGTTCTCCAGCACTCAAACGGACCTGGTATCTTAAAATTAACCCTAAGGCTAATGATTGAGTTTAAAATGACAACCAGACCTCATACAGGAAACCAGTTCCCGTTTTAGTGCTGGAGGATTGACTGCTGGGTCAAGGTTTGTAAAAGACCTATATCGTGTTTTAAGTTGTTCTTACAAGCCCCATCCCTTTTAGCGGAGTTCTGGACTAATCATAACCTAACTAAAAAATCCTAAACTTTGGCTTAAATTTGAAACTTCGATCAGAAGGTTATAGGTTGCTCCCTTATGCGTTTTTGGAGATAGAAGGCAAAAGTAGCCGGCAAAACCATCAAAAATACACCCTGTGCACTTAAGGTCGGCCACGGGGTTAGCTCCACGTACCGTATACCTGCTCCTACCTCCACTGGCAAAGTTCTATTCCTAAAGAAAAGTGCGAACATGTATTCGTTCCAGAGAAGTGCGAAGTTAAACATCGAGGTCATTAACAAACCTGGCAAAGAATTGGGCAATACTATCCTCCAGATAACCTCGAACTGGGAACATCCTTCGACGCGAGCGGATTCTTCGAGCTCAATCGGGATATTGTTGATGTATGCGTGCATAAGCCATGTCGTTATTGGGAGGGATATAAGTACGTAGGGTATCAGGAGATTATACCATTCCCCGATAAAACCTAGATTTTGCCAGACCAGCGTATAGGGCAGAAATATTGCAATCGGTGGGAGCATCCGCTGAGTGAGTATGAAGAAGAGAAAGTCATCGTCTCCTCTAAATTTGTACCGAGAAAAGCCATAGGCCGCCATGGTTCCTAAAATAACGGCTATAATGGTTGAGACAGTAGCCGTTCTGACGCTCAACCACAGGCCCTCCCAGATGCTTGAATTCTGGAACGTATTGATCCAGGCCCTGAAGGAAGGCTGAAAAAATATCAAGTTAAATTCCTGAGAAATAACCTGTGATTGGCTCTTGATGCTCATAGTGACTATGTAAAAAATCGGTAAAAATACAAATAGGAACAGCGCAAGGCCCAATAACGCCACCAGAAGCGAAGAAGTGTGTGACTTCAACCAGCTTAATCGGTTTTTTTGTTTTTTACTCATTCTCTTATTCTCCTATTTTCTGTCTCTGGTATATGTTGACTATTATCATAAAAGAGGCTATCGTGATAACTAGCATGATTATCGCCCCAGCGGAGGCACGCGAAAGCAACCCCCTTCCATCTACCGCCAGCCAGTAAAGATACATATCCACGGTTTCAGTAGTAGTTCCCGGCCCGCCTCCGGTCATCACGCTAATTAAGTCAAAATTGCGTAATGATATCATCAACTTGAGTAAAAATACCGCGAGCAAGAGACCTTTCAAATTCGGAATAGTAATGTATCTCAATCTTTGGAAGAACGTAGCCCCGATGACCTGAGCTTCTTCGAAATATTCACGGGGGATCGAGACCAAACCGGCATATAAAAAGAGCGCCACAAAGCCTGACCACTGCCATACATCGGTAAATATAACGGATTGCATGGCTAATTTACTATTTGAGAGAAACTCTATAGTACCAACTCCAAGTCCTTCAAGGACGTGATTAATCAAGCCAAGTACAGGGTCGTAGAGGAGGCGCCATATATAAGCGACGGAAATCCGTCCTGTTAACGCCGGGATAATTAACAAAGTAGACAAGCCAGTTAACAATAACGGCTTGTCCCTTAAAAAATGATAGAGAAAAAGGGCGATAGCAAAGCCTAATATCAATGCACCAAACGTGCCCTCAAGAGAAAAGACTATTGAGTTCTGCAATGAGGAAAGAAATCTATCGTCAATAAACATGCGCCTGTAGTTGGCAATACCCACAAACCTTTCAGGCTGCATAGGCATCCTAATATTTAGATTTTTGAAAGAATTATAGAGAGCATATAACATAGGCAAAACGCCAGCTACAAAGGAAAATATGATCGCTGGGCCCACAAGGTATTTCAATAATTTGTCTCGACTTTTAATTTCCCCCACCTCCTATTTAACCCTTTCTCCATTCGATCCGAAGAGTTTTAACAACTCGTTATCAAAGGAGGCAGTTAAAGGATCCCCTTTTTTCCACCCCTTTATCTCAGGGACTGATGCCTGAACGGAATCTCCCCCGAGCTCAAAGTGAATATAACTGTTAGCTCCTGTACTCTCGGTAAATTCGACCTTTGAGATGAATTTATCCTTCTCTTCAATCTGCCCTTTCTCTATGTCGATCTCTTCGGGTCTTATGCCAATTATCAACTTGGAATTACTCGGTTCTTTCGAAAATTCTTTCTTGGCAATTGGGCCATAAGTATCGGTATCGACAGTTAATAAGTATCCGCCTTCTTCTTGACTAACTTCTGCCGGGATAAAGTTCATTTGAGGGTGACCGATAAATTGTGCAACAAACTTGTTGTTAGGCTCTTCAAGCGTTTCAGCCGGGGTTCCTACCTGCTCCACCCTTCCATCGTTCATTATGGCAAGCTGGTCGCCAACTTTCATAGCTTCTTCCTGGTTATGAGTTACGAAAAGTAAGGTAACTCCTGTTTTCTGATGAATACGTAGAATCTCTTTCCTCATGTAAACTCTTAACTGATGGTCAAGACTGGAGAAGGGTTCATCTAACAAGAATAACTCCGGATCCTGGACCAGAACCCTGGCAATCATTGCTCTTTGAGCTTCGCCACCACTCAAGTTTTTAACATTTGAATGTACCTTTTCCGGTATCTGGACCAACTCCAGTGCATTAATTACCTCTTCCTCAATTTGATCCTTATTAACCCCTTTTATCTTGAGCGGGAAAGCTACATTATCGTAAACATCCATATTTGGGTATAGAGTTGCCTGTTGGAACATCATTGCGACATCCCGTTCACCAGGCTCTTTATCTAACACCGACTCCCCTTTAATATAGATATTCCCGCTGTCCGGTTCTTCCAGACCCGCCACACTGCGCAACAATGTAGATTTCCCGCAACCCGAGGGGCCTAATAAGACGAAGAATTTACCCTTCTCGACCTGGAGGTTTACGTTGTCATTTGCCTTCTCCTGGCCAAATGTTTTAGTTAAATTTTCTACTTCCAGACTATTCATTGTTTTTCCTCCATCAATAATCCAAACGAATTAGTCGCCAGAGCTTTATCCACATTATTATTAGCGTTTCAAAAATTCAAACCACTGCGAACCACTTACGAAATAACCCAATAATTTCCTTTATTTAAATTTAACCTTTTTAAGGTGAAACTAACAATTAAGGATCGTGTTTTTATTTAAGATTCACCCAGGAAGGATAGACCCCTCCTGGGTGAAATAATTTGAGTAATTCTCACCAAACACTAAAAGCGCTTTATTTAAAAGTCCC
>CAZWZR010000177.1:0-3722 GCA_964638365.1 uncultured Thermotogae bacterium
TCTCACTCTTTTCCTCCCCCTCGACGGGGGAGGATTAAGGTGGGGGTGAGATTAAACAAACCGCCCAATAGAACCTAGTACCCAGTACCCAACCCCAAGCACCTAAACTTGGGGGAGGACCAAGGTGGGGGTGAGGATTAAGGAGGAATCCTTATAAGTGCTGTTAAGTCATTAAACTGCCCCATAGAAACCAGTACCAAGTATTCAGTACCTGGCACGCAGCACTAAAAAACACGAAATCAAAAAAGACCCCCGACGAACTTGCGAAGACGTCCCCATAAACCCGATAATTAATTCAATTATGAGCAAAGAACCTTTCACGGATCTCGAAACCATATCGCCGATAGATGGACGCTACCGCTCCCGCGTGGAGGAGCTACGGGAATACTTCTCCCAGCACGCCCTGGACAGGGAGCGGGTAAAGGTCGAGATCGAGTACCTGATAAAACTGGGCCGACTTTCCGG
Organism: uncultured Thermotogae bacterium; assembly: GCA_964638365.1. Lineage (GTDB taxonomy): Bacteria > Bipolaricaulota > Bipolaricaulia > M55B111 > M55B111 > JAGXLP01. The sequence goes on from CAZWZR010000177.1 coordinate 466, forward strand.
CGTACCGATAGATCCTCCTGCGGAAAAACTGAGGAAAATCTACGAGGACTTCGACCTGGCGGATGCCAGGACGGTACAGAAGATAGAGCGGAAGGGTTATCGTGATATCCCCGCGACAAACCATGACGTCAAGGCGATCGAGTACTTCGTCAGGGAGAGGCTGAAAGACCTAAACCTCGCCGAGTTGATTCCCCACGTCCACTTTGCCCTAACTTCCGAAGACGTAAATAACCTGGCATATATGAGTTTGGTTAAACGTGGTACGAGGGTTCTGCTGGGAGAGTTGAAAGCGCTTGTCGATCGTTTAACCGAACTCGCGGAAGAGAACAAAAAACAGCCAGCTTTGGCCCGGACCCACGGACAACCGGCTACGCCGACGACTCTGGGTAAGGAGTTTGCCGTATTTGATTCCAGGCTAGTATCCGAGCTCGAAAAACTGGGAGAAGCGAAAGAGGGATTGACCGGTAAACTTGCCGGGGCGACGGGTAACCTCAATGCCCACGCCGACAGCTACCCGAAGACGGACTGGCTCGAGTTCTCGCGGGAGTTCGTCAGGGATTACGGCCTGGAGCCGAGAGGGGCAGTAACCCAGATCGAGCCTCGAGATAACCTGGCGGATCTGCTCGACAACCTGGCCCGGATAAACAACGTACTTGTTGATCTTGCCCGGGATTGCTGGACTTACATCTCCCTTGATTACTTCGGGCAACAGCAGGAATCAGGGGAAGTGGGTTCATCGACTATGCCCCAGAAGGTCAATCCGATTGACTTCGAGAACGGCGAGGGTAACCTGAGCAAGGCAAATTCCGATCTGCGTTTCCTGGCGGATTACCTGACTAAATCCCGTCTGCAACGGGACCTTTCGGACTCCACAGTGCGGCGGAATATCGGTACCGGGTTTGCTCACGCACTCATCGGTTACAAGAGCATAGTGAGCGGACTTGGTAAACTGCAGCCGAATAAGGCGAAGATAGAGGCCGATCTTAAAGATCATCCGGAGGTCCTTGCCGAAGCATGGCAGACCGCTCTGCGGAAGTTCGGCCACTCCGACGCCTACGAAGTTGTAAAGGAACGGACCCGTGGTGAGAGGCTGGAAGCCGGTGAGCTGGAGGAAATAATCGATGACTTACCCCTGCCCGAGAACGAAAAGGCGAGATTGAAGGAACTGACTCCGGAAGCCTACCTCGGCAAAGCGGTGGAGATAACCGAAGACGTCGTATCCAGTGCGAGAGAGTGGCTCGAAAAAAGTTAGGGTTTCGGGAACAGCAAAACGAGTATCTAGTTTTTTTCTTCTGAATTTCACTCCCACCTTAATCCTCCCCCAATCTTAGGTGCTGGGTGTTAGGTCTTGGGTGCTGGGTTTCTATGGGGCTTCCCTCTTTAATCTGCCCCCCCACCTTAATCCCCCCCCGTCAAGGGGGAGGAAAATATTAAATAGAGGATCCGTCGAGGGGGGGAAATTAACTAAGTTCCTTGCGTTGAAACATGGCCGGAAATGTTTTCTTTCTCCAGCACTTACCTGAGATACGAAACAGGGTCAAATATAGTGCGGTAAAACAATTACGGCTGCCGTTGTAGGTACCTTACCAAAGTTTTAACCAGGCGGGACATCTCAGGTAAGTGCTGGAGAAGATAGAATGGGGGTGAGGTTGAAAAGTAAGCCCAATAGTTTACCCAGTACCGGGTATCCATAACCGGAGGAGAGAAAAGCAAATGCCCGGGCTGGATAACTGTGCCGGTTACCTTATACGTTTCCTTACCAGAGGAGGCTTTTCGGATGGGCTATCTGAGACGGTAAAGGCGTTTTTGACCATCTTCTTTACTCTATCCAGGTTCTCGTCGTCGCTGTAGTGCAATCGGGCGAGTGGCTTTCCGGACTTAACTTCGTTACCTATTTTCTTTTCCAGCACGACTCCTACACCGTGGTCGATCTTCTCGCCCTTTTCCGATCGGCCGGCGCCAAGCAGGTTAGCGCTTTTTCCGATCTTTAAAGCGTTCAGTTCCGAGACGTAGCCACTGGAGGGAGCCGAGATTTCGATCTCGCTTTCACTGCCGGGGAGTAAGTCAGAATCCTTCAAGATTCTCGGATTTCCACTCTGGCCACTGATCAGTTCCGCGAATTTATCGAGAGCCTCCCCGGAATCCAGTTTGTCCTCTGCCATTTTCCGACCTTCTTCCAGCGAATCAGCTTTCGGGGACTGCAGGAGCAGCTCCGCCGTCAGGTTGACGGTAACCTCCCGGAGATCGCCAGTCTTTTCGCCTCTAAGAACTTTTATCGCTTCCTTTACCTCCAGGGCATTGCCTACGGATCGGCCCAGCGGCTGGCTCATGTCCGTTATAACGGCGGAGACATCCAGGCCAACCTCCTCGCCGATTCCAACGCATCCCTTTGCGAGCTCCTCCGCTTCCTCGTAATCGTCCACGATGGCCCCGCTGCCGGTTTTGATATCCAGCACGACGCCGTCCGGACCACAGGCAATCTTCTTGCTCATGATGCTGCTGATGATCAGCGGAAGGGATTTTACGGTACCGGTTACGTCCCGGAGCTCGTAAAGCTTCTGATCGGCCGGCACGAGGTCCGAGGTATGTTCCATAATAGCTACCCCGGTTTCGCCCACCTTATCCAAAAACTCTTCCTGGGTCAGGCTTACTCGAAAACCGGGAATTGACTCCAGCTTGTCAATCGTTCCGCCTGTATGGCCGAGACCTCGACCGGAGAGTTTACCCATCTTGAGCCCGACCGCCCCGACCAAAGGAACAAGGACCAGCGAGACGGAGTCCCCTACACCGCCACTGGAGTGTTTATCGACTTTGAACCCGTCGATCCCCGATAGGTCAAGTTGATCGCCCGAATTCGCCATGCTTTCCGTCAGGACGGCCGTCTCCTCCCGGTCGAGGGAATTAAAGTAGACCGCCATGAGGAAAGCGGCCATCTGGTAGTCGGGAATTCCACCGGAAACGTAACTATCAACCATGGACTCGATTTCCTTCCGGCTTAACTTCTCTCCGTCCCTTTTTTTAAGAACCGTCTCGAGGAATTCCATCCGGTTTTTAGCCCTCCTTCAGGAAGTGGTTGCCGTCTTCTGCCGGGGCGCGTGACCTTCCTACTACACCGACAAGTACCAGTATGGTGATCAGGTATGGCAACATCTGAAGGAATTCGTCGGGCACGTAGGGTATCGAAACCCTGAATTGTAGGGCCTGAGAGAAGCCGAACAACGTTGCCGCCCCCGCTGAACCCCAGGGGGTCCAGTTAC
>CAZWZR010000178.1:0-3697 GCA_964638365.1 uncultured Thermotogae bacterium
TCGGTTCGGGCAGCCCGGAGGTCGAAAACAAATCACACGAAAGGGTGGAACCGTGTCCGCTCGGCCTCCTATGGGATTTTCCTGACCGGTTCCCAAAGCTATTTTTTACACACAAAGCGCTACACTACCTCCGTATCCGGAAGGTAAACGAGGGAACAAATCAATACGGTAAAGAGCCCGGGAAGCAATTCCTTTCAGCTGTCTATCTCCCGTAGACCGCTTCCATCCAGCTGGAGATACCCCTGAGACGCACACTCGCGACATAAACTCTCTCCGTTTTGCTCTACTCCTTTCGGAGCCATGAACTTCTCCCCGCAGCGGTCGCAATAGCCATCCTCGTAAATCGGGGCGTATTCAGGTATCTCAGGTGATTCTAACTTTTCTATCTTAAATAACTCCTCGACCGACCGACCGACGAGGTCGAAGCCGATCTCCCGCCACTTCTTCTTCATTTCCCTCTCCTCTTCTTCCGTGCCCTCGCGTTCTTTGACGACTTTATCGAAGAGCTTTCGGGCTTCGGGATATTCCTCCTCGATCAGGTCATCCGCAGTCAGGAAAAGTCGGATCCCGGGACCGTCCCTGGACGCCACCGTGACGGCTGTCTTTCCGTAGTCCCTGTAAATCAGCCCGTTATTGCCGAAGGTACAGCCCGTGACGTATTGAATCCCGTCGCTAAAACAGCTATTGGTTTCCACTATCGCTACCATCTCCTCCATATCAGGGGCAACGTTTCCTAGCTCCGAGACCGCGTAGCGACCGGCAAGGACTCCTAGAGCCAGGAAGGGGCAGAAATGTCCGTGTAGCTCGCCGGCTTTCAACAACAGGGACTCCATATCTCCCCGGTCTATTAACTGGTTGATCCGTTTCCTGGGTTTCTTCCTTCGGTCCTCCTCGTTCCCCGGTCTATCGAAGTTTTCGGCATATGGCTTGATATCGATAACTGGGGTCCCGTCAACGGCATCCAGCCCTTTGACTTCCAGCTCTCTTCCATCCCGCTCCAGCAGTTCGGCCACGGTGGCACCGATCGAGCCCGGGCGGTTCGGGCTTCTCGAGGCAAAAACCCCGCGTTCTTTTCCGTACCTCCGTGGAGAAACCAGGTCGTAGCCCTCGGAAAGGTGCAAACCAAACAGAACCTGAACGTAATCGCTGTCTTCTATCCCGTACAGCCCGTCCTCGTACTCCGGATAAACCCGAATTCTGCACTCCTGACCCCTCATCTCTTCCGGACCAAGCGGCTCCTCAATCTCGCTGATAACTTCGCCTACTTCTTCTATTTCCAACTGAATCACCTTATCTTCATGATAACGGCTTCATCGGTTCGATCCATCGCGTTCGCGAGTTCTCGTTCACCTCTACCTCAACTCCGTAGACTGGCTCGATCGTTTCCGAAGTCAGGACCTCCGGGCCGCCCCGGGCGAATACCTCTCCGTCCTTCAGGACCAGTAATTTATCGCAGTACTTGCCGGCCAGGTTCAGATCGTGAAAGGTCACCAGTGCCGAGCGCCCCTCGGTCGACCAGTTACGAATTGCATTGAGAACTTCCAGCTGGTGGTGCAAGTCCAGGCTGGCCATCGGTTCGTCCAGCAACAGCAGGTTCGGGTCCTGGGCAAAAGCCCGGGCGATCAGGACCTTTCTCAGCTGACCTCCGCTCAGCTCCCGCACGTCCCGGGTGGCCAGGTCGCCCAGGCCCAGCTCAGTCAGGGTTTCGGAGACGGCCATCAGGTCCTCCTCGGTCGGTCTCCAGGAGCTATGAGGCGACCTACCGGTCAAAACCGCGTCAAAAACGGTCGAAGGAAAAGTCGGGGTCTCGGATTGAGGCACGTAACCAACCATCCGGGCTACCTCCCGGCGGGAGAGTTCGGACAGGTCCTGTTCTTGAACGGAAATCCTACCCCCTTTCGGGCTCACCAGCCCGTTCAGGCACTTTATCAGCGTCGTTTTGCCCGATCCGTTCGGGCCGACGACCCCCAGTACCTCGCCACGCTTCATCTCGAAGCTTACACCTTTGAGCGTCTCTTCTTCGCCGTAGCTGAACCTCAGGCTTTCTGCTTTAAGGATTACCAATATTCTTTCCCCCTTATTACGAGGTAAATGAACAGCGGCACGCCGAGGAACGACGTCAGAATACCGACCGGGAGGACGATCGGGGCGGCAACCGTCCGCGCCGCCGTATCCGAACCGAGCAGCAGCAGGCTCCCGACCAGACAGGAGGCAGGAACCAGGTAACGTTCCTCACCGCCGATAAACCGGCGTACGATGTGGGGAACGACCAGACCAACAAACCCGATAATACCGACGAAAGAGACCATCAACGCCGTGATCAAACCGGAAAGCAGGGTCCCAACTATCCGCAACCGTTCCGGGTTGATCCCGAGGCTCCTGGCCGTCTCGTCTCCCGAACTCATCGCCCGCAGACTCCAGCCCCGGTAGACGAAGTAAGCTGCGGCCGGGACAACCACTACCCCCATAACCCCGAGCTGGATCCAGTTCGTCCGGCCGACGTCACCAAAGGTCCAAAATACTATGGAGGAAAGCTCCGACTGGTCGGCGAAGTACTGCATCACCGTGTAACCGGCGGTAAACAACGATCCAAGCGCTATCCCCGTCAGTATCAGGGTCACCGGAGAAGAGTTCCTGAACTTGCCGAGAGCAACTATTAGCAAAACCGTCAGCATCGACCAGCCGAACGCGGAAAGAACGGTAATATAAGGGTTATTGAAGACGATACTGCCTTCGGCCCCGCCGCTGGATCCGGCACCGAGAACTACCACCGAAAAGGCGGCTCCGAATGCAGCTGCGTGTGATATCCCCAGCGTATAGGGAGAAGCCAGCGGGTTCCGCAAAAGCGACTGAAGTGCGGCCCCGGCAACGGCTAAACCGGACCCAACCACGACCGCGGTCAGAACTCTGGGTGCCCGGATATTCAGGATGATCCTCCGACCCATCGTACTTCCTTTACCGACGAGAACGCGAACCGTCTCGGACAAAGAAAAATTTACTGCTCCAATACCGAGCGAAAACAGGGAGAGAAAGAGCAGCAGGGCCGCAACTACCGCCATGAAGACCAGCTTGCCCCTGAAGCGGCTCTCGTAACTGGATCTGACCTTTTCCACGTCGGCCGGAGGAGTACTCATTGTTTCTCGCTAATCACCAACCCGAATCTTTTCGAAACCGCCAAAGATCTCTTCCATTTCGGAGTAAACCGGACTCCCGACGAGGAATTTGTATATCCGATCCGCTTCCTCCTCCGGATCGATCCCCTCAAAGGCCTCCGGGTAAACGGTCTCCCCGATGTAATAAGTGTCCGCGAGTACCGTACCGAAGTTCGTCGTGTAGTAATTGTACGGTAAAAGCCCAAAGACCTTCTCCGATCGGATGGCGGAAAGGCTTCGGAATTCGGGTTGCCGGAGGTCATCCTTCACGAGGGACAGGCCCGCTTCGTCGACGAACAGGAAATCCGGATCCCACTGAATTATCTTCTCCTTGTTCACCGTAGCGTGATCGGTCCCGAGGCTCCCGGCAGAGTTCTTCAGCCCGACAAAAGAAAACGGCGGATAGGTCGGTTCGGTAGACCTTATACCGTGGGCACCTCGCTGACCTATCCCTCCGACGTAGGCTTCGGCCTCGGACTTCTCCGCGTTCCTCCCCAGTTTACGCAGTCTTTCTATCTCCTGTTCGATAAACCGGACGACTTCGT
>CAZWZR010000179.1:0-3679 GCA_964638365.1 uncultured Thermotogae bacterium
AAAGACCTCGATTGAGTGCTTAAAGATGATAATCCCGGAAGGGGGGTTTTTCAAGCCTTTCCGGGAAGAAAGCTCTGGTGGGCCCACTAGGATTCGAACCTAGGACCGCCCGGTTATGAGCCGGATGCTCTACCGCTGAGCTATGGACCCAGAGCATAAAAACTCTAACGAGAGACCCATCTTCTTTCAAGAGCCAGTATTGAAAAACAGTTGACAGTAAGTAGTTAGTCTGGTAAATTTAGGTGCTAACAAGTTTTCGTTACTAAAAGAGGTGACAGCTTGAATAACTCAAGAGGATACGAAGTGATGTACCTTCTGGATCCCAAGTACGATGAAGAAGGTCTGGAAGACAAAAAGGATAGGTTAGAATCGATAGTGGAAAGCGAGAATGGAGAGGTAGAGTCGATGGATGACTGGGGAAAGAAGAGGCTAGCTTACGAGATAGATGGCTTTACCGAAGGGTATTACCTGTTAGTCAAATTTGAGGCTGCTTCGGATTCTATCGACGGGATCTCCGAAAAATCCAACGTCGAGGAAGACGTGATTAAGTATCAGATTTTCCGGAGAAAAGACGTAGCGGAACCGGTAAAGAGCTAATTACCCCCTATTGCATGGGCGATTTTACGGTTACGCGAACTGAATAAATCGCTAAGAGAAACCTTAACTTTAATAAAATACAACAGGAGTGGTTGATTAAACATGGGAAGAAGAAGGTCCAACAGGTGTATGGGCTGTGAAGGCGAGATAGATTTAGACTACAAGCAGTACAATAAGCTCAAGCGGTTTACCAACAGGTCGGGGAAGATACTGCCAAGACGCGCTACTAAGCTCTGTGAGAAGCACCAGCGTAAAGCAGCTGAAGCAATTAAAAGCGCACGTTATCTCGGCCTCCTGCCTTACGGTGATGAGCACGGAAGTCCCTGGCAATAAGGTGGTTCTACGGAACTGCTTAAATTGCTGGCAAGGATCTTCAAGCTCGACTCATTTTTATTTTCTCTCCTTTAATAGTCCGGACCCCGAAAATACTTTACTTTTTGCCTCACGGCAGGATTTATTGGGTTCCGCTAACCGGTTCTTGGTCTTTTTATTTAATCAGCTGTTCTGACTATCGCCGGGTTGGTTTTCTTCTTTTTAACCTGGCGTTAAAGGTCACCGGAACTCGGGATTGGTGGTGCGAGTGAAGAATACCAGCAAAGAGAGATCTCTCTACCTAAAATGGAGACCCGGAAAATTTGGGGAAGTGGTCGGCCAGGAAGGTACGGTTAGAATACTGCAGAACTCCGTCAGACGAGGAGAGACCTCTCACGCTTATTTGTTTGCCGGCCCGAGGGGGACCGGTAAAACTTCCGTAGCCAGAATCCTTGCAAAAGCGGTCAATTGTGAGGACCCCCGGGAGGGTGAGCCATGTAATAAATGTTCCAGCTGCGGGAAGATAGAGGAAGGGACGGCCCTCGATATCATCGAAATAGATGGGGCCTCTAACAGGGGTATCGACAAGATAAGGGAATTGAGAGAAGAGGTAAATTTCGCCCCGGCGGAGCTGGATAACAAGGTCTACATAATAGACGAAGTCCACATGCTTACCAACCAGGCTTTTAATGCCCTGCTGAAGACGATAGAAGAACCTCCCGATAAAGTTACCTTCGTATTTGCAACGACGGAGCCGGAAGAAGTCCCCGCTACCATCGTTTCTCGCTGTCAGGTATTTGAGTTCAAAGAGATCGCTCAGGCGGATATACAAGCCAGGTTAGAGGAAGTGGCCTCCTCCGAGGGAATCGAGATAGAGGACGAGGCTCTGGAGCTAATTGCCTCCCGTGCCCGGGGATCCATGCGTGACGGGCTGGTTATACTGGAACAGATCATGGCATCCGGCGCGACCGGTAAAATCGATCGGGAGGACCTATTTGAACTCCTGGGTCTGGTGGAAGGGGAGACGACGGATAGATACATCGACGGACTGATGGAGGGGCGGCCCGGCAAACTGCTCGAGATTCTTGATGACCTAACGAGCCGGGGTAGGGATCTGGAGCTATTTCTGGAACAGGTACTGGAAAAATTAAGGGTCAGAGTGAGAAAAAAAGACGACCCCGTAAAGGTGAAAAAGCTGGTCGGTTTGTCCCGGGGAGTGCTTGATACATCAGATGACCTCAAGCGTTCCTCGCACAAGCAGGTAGCTCTCGAAGTCGGTACCCTGGAGCTGGTCGATCGGTTCGGTGATTTCGACACATCAGGCGCCAGCCCTCCTGAGACAGCAAGAGAAGAGACTGAAGGCGGAGCGGAAAGCCACTCCGAGGAAGAGTTAACGGATGGGGGAGAAGGAGAGAAGGAAAATAATAAGAGGGCTAAACCTCCTGCTGGTGGGTCGGAGGCTAACCAGGAAGGTAGTATCAGAGGGTCCGAGCGCTGGCGTGAGATGGTGGAACGGATAGAAGAGGACAAGATATCAATTGCCGCCTTCCTGGAAGAAGCGAATCCCGTTGTGAGAAACCAGGATCTATATCTCGAGTTTAGCAGGGAGTTTTCTTTCCACAAGGAAAGCCTGGAAGCCACGAGTAATATTTCCTATCTGAGGTCGGTCGTAGAGGATTACTTTGACGAGATAGATGAATTACGGATAATTTACAGCGAGGACGAAGGGAACGATCCCCTAGAGGACGATCAGTCCGCAAATGACCTGCTGGATGAGAAGTCGGAGCTCGTCAAGGAAAAGTTTGGCGGTAACGTGATCGAAGAAGGACGATTATAATTATGGAGGTTTTAAAATGAAAGGATTTGGTAATATCAATAACATAATGCAGAAAGCTCAGGAGATGCAGGAAGAGCTGGAAGAGAAGAAGGAAGAGCTGGCCAACAAGGAAGTCGAAGCTACTTCCGGTGGCGGGATGGTGACAGTTGTCGCAAACGGCAACGAAGAGGTAATTGACATCAATATAGAAGAAGAAGTGATCGACCCGGAAGACTCCGAGATGCTCGAAGACCTGATTCTTGCGGCCGTCAACAACGCGAAGGAAAAAGCCCAGGAGCTGAAGGAAGAAGAAATGGGCGATATCGCCGGAGGTATGGATATACCAAACATACCCGGCTTATGATAGAACCGCTGGAAAGGGCGATTTCTGAACTTAAGAAGCTCCCCGGGGTCGGTCAGAAGACGGCGGAACGCCTTATATTTCACCTTCTCACAAGGGACCAGGAAGAGGTCCGTAAACTATCCCGCTCTCTTAACGCCCTGACTGAAGAGGTTGGCCGCTGTGAGATATGTGGTAACTTCGCGACGGGTAAGAAGTGCGAGATCTGTTCCGATGCCCGCAGGGACCGCGAGAAGATCTGTGTCGTCAGTCGCCCGTGGGATATACCCAAAGTCGAATCCACCGGGAAGTACGAAGGGCTGTACCACGTTCTGGGTGGCCTGATTAACCCTATTGAAGACGTTTCGCCGGAAGATCTGACGATCAACGACCTGCTGGAACGGGCTGATTCGGAAGAAGTGGAGGAAGTCATCCTGGCACTCGAGCCCAAAACGGAGGGAGAGTCCACTTCCATGTTTCTGGTAAAAAAGCTGAGATCTCTGGACGTGGAGATCTCTCAAATAGCTCAGGGAATTCCGGTTGGCCGAGAACTGGAATTCATGGATAAGGCAACCCTTGGGAAGGCTTTTGAGGGACGCCGGGACGTGAATTAA
>CAZWZR010000180.1:0-3628 GCA_964638365.1 uncultured Thermotogae bacterium
TTAAAAGATAAAAATTATGAAGGTTATCTAGACTTAATCAAAGTTTCCAACGAAGGCAAATGGAGCATGAAAGAAGATGGAACTTTTGCAGAAGATCATACACACTGGAAGGGGTTTCCAAAATGGACTGCACGAGGTTTAGAATTACATCATAAGAAGGCTAAATAATAATTTTCTAATTAATATTATAGGCACCGGTTTTACCAGGTGCCTTTTTAATTGGCCTTGGGGTTTTACTTGCATAATTTTCAACACCTAAATTGTTACATGTTGATCGAGCAGACTAGAAATCTTCCCTTAACCCCTAATCTATAGAGGTTGATTTTTAGCTAACGTAACCCCTTGGAACCCCGGCCAAGGGGTTAATCTCTTTACACACTGTCATAAATTTGTAGAAGAAAATCGAGCTATGGAAAGTTGCGGGTATACTCATTTTGTATTACAATTCGATAGAGGAACGATTAGTACATTAACAGTAAACACTTTCCCTGAAAAGGCAAGTCCGGGGCAACTCGGACACGCAAAGCAACGGACCCGATAACCTACCCATCGGGCCGCCGAGCTGCCAGGGTAAGGGTAAAAGAGTTAGTACGATGAGTTCAAACGAACTGGCAGCCAAGCTCAATGATTTCTATTTGTAGTTTAATGGCGGGACCAGTCCTGTATAGAAGGGAAGAATTATGTGGACCGGTAGTTTTCGCAGGGTAATAAGGCTGGTGCGGAAATCAAACCTGTAAAAAGGGTTAAGTTTCGTCCCAGCTCTGTCTTTGATGGAGCAATGGTTTGTACCCTGTGGACCAAAACGAAGAAAATTCCGGTAAACGTACTCGCCCTCTCTTCTGGGTTAAGACAAAAGCCATGGCAAGCCTTTTGCCACGATTGAGCTTAACTTTTAGCGCTAGGTGATTGTATCCAAAACTCGGCCTACAGCTCGTGCGGTCTTAAAAGACGACCCTTACGACCTAAATGGATGTAGCCAAAAATGAACTCTTCCAGTAAAACAAACCTCGATGAAAGATTTGATCCCTTAAAGCCGCTGGCTTCCGAGGCCAGATCGGAGTTGTCGGACCTCGTATCCTGGTTCGAGACGCAAGAGGGCGATTCTATCTATCAGCAGGGAGCACCCGGATTAGGAACGTACCTCCTTTACGAGGGGAGTATCAAACAGTATCGGATTACCCCTCAGGGGAAAAAATTAATCTTCGAGTTACGCGGCCCGGGATCGATAGTGGGAACGGAAACTCTATTCAATAAGGAGAACCACATTGCCACTGCCGAAGTAATTTCCGGAAAAGCCACGGTGGGATTTCTGGAAAGAAACAACTTCTTCGAATTTATGGAGGATCACCCTTCCCTGCTGTTCGGTTTCGCCAACTATCTTTCCACCAAGGCCATGGCGTTTAAACTCAAATTAGTCGAATCCTGTTATCTCGGAAGCAAACAGAGAATGAGCCGACTCATCCTCGCCGGAGATGATTCCAACCTTTCGGTTTCCAGAAAAAAACTAGCCCGCCTCACAGGGGTGAGTTACAAGACGGCCATCCAGGTCCTCGGAGAGCTGGAAAAGCGCAATCTAATTGAAACCAGCGAACACGAAATCACCGTCACCGATAGAGAGGGGCTTAAAGATATCATCGAACCCCTACCGCTGGAAATGGAGGAAGAGGGTATACTTTGAACCCGAAAGATCTTCATCATGACTCCGCTTTTTTGGGCTCACTTTTGGAAAGGCTAACCGATCTACCTTCAATGATTCTGAGGAACGACGGCAGGATCCTCCTGTTTAACGCCCACACCGGTAAGCTTGGAAATTTGAACGGGGGATCACTGGAAGGAAGCCACGTAGCAGAGCTACTGCCGGGCAAAGACAGGAAGCAGGCCACTGAAGTTTTCTTCGGAAATTCCAGCCGCGAGAGTACTTCAGTTCACACGGTTGTCGAGTGCGATAGAGGTACCACCACTGATGTTTTGTGGAACGTTCTGTACGCGAGCAAAAACGATGAAGAAGGTGGAATAGCCGTATGTACTGCCGATGCTAGTTACGATGAAAACCTTAACAGAAGACTGACGAAAGGTCGTGTCAAAGCAGAGGAAGAGGCCAAAAAGTACAAAACCCTGTTCGATTACGCTTACGACGCCATGATATTCTCTCACTTTGAGTCCGGTAGGATATTCGAAGTTAACCCCGAAGCCGAAAACCTCCTGGGTTACAGCTCCGAACAATTGCTGGGGAAAAACCTTACGGACCTTTTCCCCTCGGACGACTTATCGTCTTTAAAACGGCACCTGCAGGAAGACAAATTCTTCTATAAAAAAGAGCAAAAGCTTATGACGAGCAATGGTTCCCGGTTAACTGCTTTAATGAGCGCCTCCCTGGTGGAGTACCAGGGTGAAAGAACTATTCTTTCGCTTTTCCACGATATAACGGAAAGAGTAGAACTGGAAAAGGAGCTCCGGAACCGGGCCGAACGACTGGAGGAATCCAAGGAGAGGCTGGAGGAACTAATTCATATTATCTCCCATGATCTAAAGGAACCACTTCGGTCGATTGGGACTTATAGCGACATGCTGTTTTCCAGGCTCCAGGGCGAGCTTGAGGGTGATCATTACCGGAGGCTGGAAAAATTGAAAGAGAATACCACCAGGTTAAAGAGGATGCTTGATAATATTTCTAACTTGACGAATATCACCTTGAGGGATTCACCCACCATAATTGAAGTTCCGGAACTCTTAGACGAAGTGATTGGCGAAATAGCTCCCCAGTCGAGCGCGGAAATCGAAGTCCAGCCGGATTTCCCATCGGTGAAATACGACCGCTTCCAGCTGAAAGTCCTGTTGAGAAACGGTTTATCAAACGCGCTCAGGCACAATTCTCCCCCAGTACACGTAAAGATCGGTTGCGAGAAAAATCCGGATGAGTCCGAGTTGACCATCTTCATCGAGGATAACGGTCATGGAATAAAAGAAGATCACGTGGAAAAGGTATTTGGGATGTTCGAACAGCTAGACCCGGAAGAGGATTCAGAAGGAATGGGCGCTGGCCTTGCCCTCTGCAGGAGAATTGTCAGCAGCAATGGAGGGGAGATTTACCTCGACACCGAGGCCGGAGAAGGAACTACCCTTTATTTCACGGTACCGGAGGCAAAAGATTAGAACTCAATAACTGTTTCAAATACCCTGGGAAGCTCCCTTAGCCAAAACTCCCCGACGAAGTACTGCAACTTGCCGCAGGGAGGAATCGCCCCGTTAACTTGCTTGACATAAAACACCTAGCAGGCAATTCGTCTTGCTCAATGAAATAAATAGAATATAGCACCATAGCACCGGTTCCGAAGTGACTGCTGGGTTTTTTATCTTTAAAGAAAAACATTTCTAACCTTACAGGACAGGTTTGTGGTTACAAACCCCGCTCTTTGGTGCGGGCTCATTGACTCCCCTAAGCACTGAACCCTTCTGAATTTCATTTTATTAGTTGTTAATTATTGTACTTACAATCAGATTGTTTAAATATATTATCATTACGTTTTAAATTATCCTATTTAGAACTATTACCTATGTAACAACTACCTTGAAAACGCGTAACATGCTTTTACCGAGAAAGGTACGAAGGAAAAAGCTACACGGTTCC
>CAZWZR010000181.1:0-3615 GCA_964638365.1 uncultured Thermotogae bacterium
GGCTTCCGGTAGGTACTCTATGAGTTGTTCTGTCTCGTAGGCCGAAAAGGACATTTTATAGACTCCTCTTTATCGTTCTCCAAACTCTACCTCGCCTTCTTCTATCATATCAACCAGTATATCCACCACTTCCGGGTCGAGCTTAGTACCCTTTTCGTCTTCTAATACGCCAAGGGTCCTTTCCTTTGTCCTTGCCTCCCTGTAGGGTCTTCTGGTACTCATGGCTTCCACTACGTCAACCGCACCCAGTATTCTTACCTCGGTGGTCAGTTCGTCACCTTCTAATCCATCAGGGTAGCCGGAGCCATCCAACCGTTCGTGGTGGTGTAGGGTCATCTCGGCGACCGGCCAGGGGAAGTCAGTGTCCTCAAGTATCTGGTTGTAGCCGACCTCGGGGTGGGATTTGATCATATCCCACTCTACTTCCTTGAGCTCACCGGGTTTGGTGAGGATGGTCTCCGGTATGGCTATTTTGCCTATGTCGTGTAGTACCCCGCCTATGTACAGACCCAGCAGCTTCTCTTCACCCAGCCCCATTCTCCTGCCGACTTCCTTGGCGAGCTCCGCAACCCGCTGTTCGTGTGCCTCGGTGTACGGATCACGTACTCCGAGAACCCGGGAGGTGGTTTCGGCGAGTTCGACGAAGGACTGGCGGAGCTTTTGCTCATCCTGTTTGATCTGGTTTTCCATCTGTTTTCTCTCGGTAATGTCGTCTACGAAACCGATAAAACGATCCTCGGAGAGCTTAACTGCTTTTATAATCCAGTAACCACGGCTACCGTCCTTCTTAATGAAGGGAAGCTCAGTAGCCGCTTTGCCTTTTTCTACCACCGAAAGAAAGTGGTTTTTTGTCTCTGCCCTATGCTCTTCCGGGATGAGATCGAATACCTTCATGTTCAACAGCTCCTCTCGGTCGTAACCTGTTAGCCTACTTGCCGCCTCGTTTAACTCGACGTAGTTGCCCTGGCTGTCTGTAACAAATATTCCCAATGGTGAATTTTCCACGTAACTTCTAAACCGTTCTTCGTGTTTTCTTTTTTCTCTTTCCGCCTTCTTTCGTTCGGTGATGTCGCTGATAAACCCCTGCAGGTTTTTCAGGTTACCCTTTTCGTCGCATACTCCTCTTCCCTGTTCCCATACGTGTTTTACCTCTCCATCTTTGGTGTTGATCCTGTATTCTATCCGGAAAGGATCGTCTGCATCTAACGCCTTCTGAATTTCATTCCAGACCCGGTCCCTATCCTCGGGGACGATCAATTCTCCGTAAGAAACCGTTTGGTCATTGATCAAATCTTCCGGCGGGTAACCGGTAAGCTCCTCCACTCCCTGACTGACGAAACGCATGGTCCAGTCTTCGTTGTTTTCGCACTTGTAGGCCATCCCGGGCAGGTTGCTGAAGAGGACGGACATCTCCTTTTCTTTTTGCTGCAGCTTTGATAGGGCTTTTTTACGTTCGGTGATGTCCCGATTGATGGATAGGTTGGCCTGCTCTCCCTCGTGTTCAAGCGGGGTGACCACGACCTCTGTCCAGTATTCCGTTCCGTCTTTCCTTTCCTTCTTTTCGGTAAACTGGACCGTTTCACCACGGGAAAGTGACGAGTCTATTTCATCAAGGTCCGCATCAGGAGGTGGCTCCAGAGCCAAATCCTCTAGCATATTCATCCCGATGAGCTCTTCCCGGGAGTATCCGGTTTGTTCTACGGCGGAGGAGTTTACATCCAGTATTTTCCCATGGTTTTTGCCTCCCATCTTAAGAATAAAGATGGCATCACCCGTTTTATCGAAGTACTTCTGGTATCTCTCTTTAGTCTTATGTAATTCTTTTTGGGTCTCGAGATTATGTAGCCCAAGCGCTAAATCCTTGGCAACCTCATCGAGAAGCTTCAGCTCCCGCTCGTCAAAATGTCGTTCTGGCGTCCGGCAGACTAAAAGGATTCCCACCAACGCACCCTGATAGATCATTGGAGTAAGTACCGACCTATGGTCCTCGCCGTGCTTACAGAAAGGACACTCCTGACAATAGCTATCCGTGCTTTCAATCAGAAGCTGTTCTTTACTGGAAACAACTTCCTTCACGCACCGAGGGATATCGTCTTCTTCTTCTCTTGGAGTAAGGTGTGCTTGCCAGTCCTCACGCTGATGATTCCCGTGTTGGGCGACTGGTGACAGGATTTGGGTATTAGGGTCCCGCCGAGCAATACTGACATCCATATAGCTCCTCGTTTCCACAAGTATCTCGGTTGCCGACCGGACGAGATCTTCCACCTCGGTACTTCTGATTATAAGTTGGTTGATCTGACGAATAGCCTTGCGAAGCGAGTTTACCTGTTCCAACCGGACCTCCGCCTCTTTCCGGGCAGTGATATCCCGAGCCACGCTTAACACTGCCCGCTGGCCCCGGTAAGTAGTCAATCTAGAGGTGACTTCCACCGGAATCCTTTCTCCCTTCTTCGTTAAGTGGGCGGTTTCAAAGGTCAGTTCTCCCTCTTCTTCAATCTCCGAGACCCTGTCTTCAACCTGACCTTTGAATTCCGGGGCATCGATCTGCTGGGGGGTTAAGGAGAGGAATTCATCGCGAGAATACCCCAGTCGATTCACGGCTTCCTCGTTTACGGCAAGGAAGTTGCCCTCTAAATCGTGCACGAAGACGGCGTCGTTTATCGAATGGAACAGGTTTCGGTAGTCCTCGGCAAGTTGTTCTGACTTCGCCCGGGTCCGTTCCAGCTCGGTTACGTCTTCGCCCGAACTGAGGGTCCCGATTACCTCCCCCGCCTCGTTCCTCAATGGGTGATTGTGCCAGGAGACGATCCTCCGCTCTCCCTCCTTCGTTACTATCGTGTTTCTATGGTACTTCTTCTCCTTGCTTTCCCTGGAAAAGACCTTTTCTTGGATCTCCTTTAAGTCTACCTCATCTCCTTCAGGCACGAAGTTCTCGAACCAGTCGAGACCTATAAGTTCCCCTTCGTCGTAGCCCAGGACTTCCTGAGCCTTCCTGTTAGCAAGGAGGATCTCCCCTTCCCGGTCGAGACCTACGATTATGGATTCGACTAGGTCGAGGTGGTTTTTAAGCTCCTTGTTAAGTTGGTGGTCAGTGGACATTTCTCTCCTTTCAAGAGTGGTAAAGTGGCGGCAGAAAGATCGTAATCTAAACCCAAAATAATACAAGAAGCATTATTAATTTAATACGTACCTTTATAAGTTTCAACTAAGGGTCAGGTGGCATTTGGTGATCGCTAAACCGATAAATTGACGACCAAAAACC
Source organism: uncultured Thermotogae bacterium (assembly GCA_964638365.1). Classification (GTDB taxonomy): domain Bacteria; phylum Bipolaricaulota; class Bipolaricaulia; order M55B111; family M55B111; genus JAGXLP01. Next base: position 3,263 of record CAZWZR010000181.1, read on the forward strand.
AACTTTCGGAAGGAAAAATTGGTAAAATACATGCCTATGGCTTCACGTACAAGTACTTAACACCGATAGTCAAGAACTCCGCCCCTTAGTGCGGTGTAATTGACTTCAGCAGGCGCACGTTCAAATTGCTCGATTCCTTCCGTGAGTTCGTAGAAGCTCACCTGAAACTTATCTACGGAGAACGCCGTCTCGTCTGAAGGGGCGGTCTTAACAAACCCGCCACTGCTGTAAAATTCACTCTGATCTTAATTTAACTTTTATATATAGTGTTGCATTGACCAGAAACAACACAGGGAAGAATTCAGAATTTAAATTTTACAGAAAAAATATTAGCTTTCCTTGTCCTCGTACAT
>CAZWZR010000182.1:0-3607 GCA_964638365.1 uncultured Thermotogae bacterium
TTGTTTCCCTTTGCTTCTATTATATATTATACCTAACATGATGGGATTTTAGACACCCGGTTTGGACCTTTTTCAGCTGAAAGAGGCGAAGGGGTTAATCTCCCGGATGATAGGAGAGCACGATCGAAGCGTCGGGATGTTCTCTCAGGGTTAACCTGGAATCCATCGGTAGCTCCAGGGCGTACTGGTAGGGTTTGCCCGGTGAATAGGTCGGGCAGTCCGCGGACCGGCAGGGCTTCATCAGCATGCTCCGGGCCAGATCGCCGGTCGAGCGGAAGTAGCCGATCTGTAACGGTATCTTCGTGTTCTTCATCCAGAAGCCGCCCTCGACCTCTCGGGGGAAGTAAAACACCATGCCGTCCAGGGACTTCAGGTCCGTCACGTACATCAGCCCCTGCTGACGTCGGCGGTTGTCCTCCGCCAGGGCCACTGTGAGTTCCCGTCCGGCCACCTCCACCTCGGTTATCGGGAAGCCGGTCAGCTGTTCCGGGACCCCGAGGGTCCGTTTGAGAAGTTCATCAAGTGATGCCTTATCGTCGAACAGGACCTTTTTCCAGCCGGGGAATAAGCGATCCAGAATCATCCCCTTTCCCGCACCGATGGCCGCCAAAGCATCCCGGGTCTCCCTGGAATCATCTAAGGGTTGGCTGAGTTCCTCGATCAGGTCCGATTTTAACTGCCCAGAATCCGGAAAGTCCACTTCGCTCATTCCCTCGATCTCCCCCCGGCTGGCTTCCATCATGACCCTGGTAGCGGCGTATCGTCCCGTTCCATCCACCAATTCTGTTTTGTTTTCGAATTCCCGGACCCGGCTATCCATTTCCTCCGGAAGCTCACGGCTTAGCCGGACCACCTGGCCGGCCACCTCTCTGATCCGAGACAAGTTGCTGGATTCCAGCCCCCGGGCCAGGGCCTCTCCCAGCTCCAGGAGGCGGTTCCGCCAGGGAGTTGAGTCCTCGAGCCGGCTTTCCAGGTCGGACGGTGACGAGGACGGACCAAAGTCGGCTATCCAATTGGAATCACCGACGGTTTCCAATGTGTGGGCTCGAAAAATACCCTCGATTAACTTCCGGGTGAAGTCGAATTCGCTTAGCCGGTAGTCCGATTGGTCCTTTTCACTCCGGAGGAACCGTTCCAGCTCCTCGCGGGTCGGGGTGACCACGGAAACACGACCGGAGATCCGTTCGGTGGTGATGAGCCCCGGGGTATTTTCGCTTCCTTCCTTTAAGTATATTCCATCTACCCCTTTGATTTCCCGAAAACCGGGCGGTATCTCTCCGGACCGTCCGATTAGATAAGAGGTCCTGTCGGTTTCCAGCAGGACGGGCGGGTGGTCACTCCCGAAGCCGGGCCAGGCATCCTCGCCGTAGAGGGATACCAGTCGCCTCGCCTCCTTTATCAGGGACAGGTCGGCTGGCAGGTCTGCTTTATCGACTCCCTCCCCGTGGATTGGTGGTCCTCCGACGATAGCAAAGGCCAGGAGTACTGAAAAAATGGGGGTTAAAAGCCTCGTAGGCCCGGGATTATTATTTCTGAAGATGACTTTATCTCCTCGTTAAGTTCGGTTATGGTGCACTCTCTCAAATTATAACTGATTGTGGGAAAATTGAAATTAAGTTTCTTCATCAATACTGTAGAGAATCCAGCCTAAAACTAATTCTAAGCTTTGATGAGTATTAGATCTTTTCATGGAAGAATTGATTAGAATAGTCGAGCAATCCTGCGGCTGCTCTTCTACAGGAGCGCTTCGACGGTTTCTTCCATTCTCTCCACCGCTTCCTCCAGGCGACCGATTTCAGGCAGGTAAGCCAGCCTGAGGTGGCCCGGCTTCCCGAAGGCGCTCCCCGGAACCGTCACTACCCCCGCCTCCTCCAGCAGAGTACGGGAAAGTTCCCCGTCCTCGGCCTTTTCCCTCCCCAGTTTTTCCAGTAGCCCGCCGACCCGGGGAAATACGTAAAAGCTCCCCGGAGGGGTAGAGGGATCGACTCCCATTAGCCCTGAAAGCCCCGTGACCAGGTAGTCCCGTCTTTCCTTAAATTCCTCTCTCAGCCCTCGGGGCAGGGTCAGGTCCTTGCTGAACGCCGCTTCGGCGGCTTTCTGTGATATGGCAGGCGGGCTGGAAGTCAGGTGGCTCTGTATCTTCTCTAGCTCCCCGATGTAGTTGGAGGTTCCGAGGACGTAGCCGAGTCTCCAGCCGGTCATGGCGAAGTTCTTCGAGGCCGAACCGACAACCAGCCCCTTTTCGTAGCCGGAAGAGGCGAGGGTCCAGAAACGGTCCTGCTCGTAGACGAAACCGTCGTAGCATTCATCGCTTACCAGGAAGAGATCGTTCTCCCTGGCGAGCTCGACGAGTTCCTCGCCCTGGGCCTCTTCGTAAACGCCTCCGGAGGGGTTTGCCGGGCTGTTAATCAGTATACCTCTCGTTCTGGAGGTTAGCTCCTCTTCGATCTCCTCCGCTGTCGGCAGGTAGTGGTTCTCCGATTTACCGGAGACGAATACGGGTTCGGCACCGGCGAGCTTCACCTGAGCCGGATAACTGACCCAGAACGGACGCGGCAGGATCACCTCGTCTCCTTCCTCGTAAAGTAACTGGCTTATCTCGTAAAGTCCGGCCTTTGCCCCTGTCGTTACGGTTGCTTTCAGCCGGCCCGGATCAATTCCGTATACCCTCTCATATCTTTTTAGAATTGCCGATTTCAGTTTGGGATCCCCGCCGACCTCGGTGTAGTTGGTAAAACCCGACTTGATTGCTTTTTGTCCGGCTTCCCGGGCGGCCTGTGGCTCTCTAAACCCTGGCTCCCCCGCCCCCAGGTCTATTAGATCCCTTCCCTGACGTTTCAGCTCCTGTGCCCTGTCGTTTATCTTCTGAGTTTTGGATTTCGATAACTCTGAGATTCTGCTAGCTAAATGCATTTTTTTCACCTTCCGATGTAGTCCCCCAATGCGCGGAAGCCGATTTCGTATCCTTCCAGCCCCTTTCCTGCTATTTGCTTTACCGCAACGGGTTCAATTACTGATTTCTTCCGGAAGTCCTCCCGGTTTTCGATATCGGAAATATGGACTTCGACTACCGGGAGATCGATTGCTTCGAGAGCGTCCCGCAGGCTGTAGCTGTAGTGGGTCAAAGCTCCCGGGTTTATCAGAACGCCGTCTGCGGAATCCCTGTTTTCGTGCAGGAAGTCTATGATCTCCCCCTCGTGGTTGGACTGAAAGAACTTTACCTCTTCGCCCAGATCGTCAGCAAGATCCTTCAGTTTATCCTCCACTACCTTTAGGCCCTCCCGCCCGTAAACTTCCGGCTTCCGCTCGCCAAGCAAATTGAGATTGGGGCCGTTTACAACCAGGATCACGCTCCCACCTCCAGCTCCTTAAGGTAATTCCATGCACCTCTGATTTCCGATTCTCCGACTTCTTCGACCACTGCGTTACCGAACTGTTTAAGCAGTACCGAGTTGATCGAGTTCTCCCTGGCTTTTTTGTCCCGTTTTACGTAGTCAAGCAGTTCGGTTCCGGTCAGATTCGCCGGCAGAGGAGGAAGGTCAAAACCCGTCAGACCATCTACAATTGGATCCAATAAGCGTAAAAGTACTCGCCTGGGCCGAAAATG
>CAZWZR010000183.1:0-1761 GCA_964638365.1 uncultured Thermotogae bacterium
ACGTTGAAAGTTAAGGAAGAATTCCAGAAGTTAACCGGCAAAGAAGAAACAGGCATTAAGATCTAACTTCCTGTGAAAGCTAAACCAGTTAAATTGAATAGTTCCGCCATTGAAGCTATATTTCCCGCTCAGCACTCTAATTCATTTGACTAAAATTCAAATTTTTATGTATAATAATTAGGCTTGGTTCAAATTTGGATAGAGGAGGTTTTTTATGAAGAAGCTTTTCGTCTTTTCACTAGCCCTATTCTTGTTGGTAGGTGTTTTCGCAGGTCCCGCGACCTTTGTCAGCGGTCCCTCAATTAATGTCCAAGCCGAAACTCTGGAACCCAGCTTGGATAGCGGTAATGACGGTGCCAACACGCTAAGCCCGATATCTATCGGAGGTTCTTGAGTTCCTTACTTTTTTACCAAAATAACCCCTTATTGCCACAAAGGCCGGCCACATCCGGCCTTTGTGTTTTTATATTTTACCTGATTTATCGTTCTTTCTACCGCCAGGTAAGTAATGGTATCAAAAAATAGACCAATACACGAAAGTGAAGAACATATAGATCGAATCCTGAAAGGGAATTCCGAAACCAGGTTATTAGCGAGCAATGGACCTCTTGAGGTGCTTACACAAACTATACCTGAGGGTAAAGAGTGGAAGCTATATCCTTTCAGTAAAGATAAAGGGTTTGAGTTTTTTTATATTCTTGAGGGGAAAATAGTTTTTACGGAACCAGGTCCGAAAAAGATCCTTAAACCTGGAGATTATATAACTAGAACTAGTTCCACATCAGAACTCTGGTTCAGGACAAAAGTAGACTCCAAACTCCTCTGGTTTTCCTCAAAACCTGCATTCAGGTCTTTGCAAGAGGAGATCGATTCTTTTCGGGAAAAAGCTGAAAAAGTAGAAGAGATTGAAGGAATGGAAAACCATTCCAGCAACCTGGAAAAACGGGCCGTCCGTCTCGGGCGAAAGTTGGGCCTCTCGTCCGAACAAATTTACAATTTACATTACGCAGCTTACTTTCACGATATCGGTAAATCCAAAATACCGGAGAAAATTCTCTGCAAAGAGGGCGAACTTTCCGACGAAGAATGGAAGATTATGCGGAAACATCCGACCTGGGGCAGAGAGATCCTCGAAGAAAAGGACTTTTTAGAGGATCCGGCAAAAATAGTAGAGCAACACCACGAAAAGGTAGATGGAAATGGTTACCCTAAGGGGGTAAACGGTAATAACATCTCTATCGAGGCAAAAATCCTTTCCGTGGTAGATGCCTACGATGCTATGAGAACGGACCGATCCTACCGGAACGCCTTAACCAGCGAGGAAGCAATCACCGAACTGAATGAGAATGCCGGTACCCAGTTTGACGAGGAAGTTGTAGAAGCTTTTTTAGACCTCATTCACGGCGAGGATATGCAGGAACCGGGAAGTTTTGACCTGGAACAGGCTTACCTGAAGCAGAGGAAGTACTTTCTCAACCTGGGAGAGAAAGTACTTTCCGCAGCAGATCCGGAAGAGATACTCTCGGAACTCGCGCAGGCGGTCGTGAACACTTCGCCTTTTCAAAGAGCAATTATATCTCTTTATAATCCCTCTATTGAACTTAACTCTACCGAAGATGAAGATGCCAGGGTGGTTCATTTCGCTTTCGCAGGTCTAACAAATGAGGAAAGAAGAAAAGCAAAAGAGCTTGGTCAAAGTAAACCCCGTGTAAATACGATCAAGTTCAATGAGAATTACCGAATAAGTAATTCCTATTACAT
>CAZWZR010000183.1:1771-3602 GCA_964638365.1 uncultured Thermotogae bacterium
AAGGTCCGAGGAGGAGATGGAGGACTGGCACCCTGACGACAAACTTTACGTCCCCCTGATCCAGGGAGAAGACGTAATGGGCCACATTTCTGTTGACGATCCTATAGATGGAAAAGCACCCACAAAAGAGAAACTCCAGATAATGGAAGGCTTAGCGAATCTAGGCTCACTAGCGATTTCAAAAACACAAAGAATAAAAGAGTTGAACGAACAGAAGGAAAACATTCGGACTCTCCACAACCTGGGACAGCGTTTCGTCCGGGCAAACACCCTTGAGGAACTTTACCGAGAAACTACTGAACTCCTGGGGGATTACTTCGACTATGAATACTGTTCGATATTGATAAAACAGGGAGATAAAAGCGTCGCATACCAATCCAGGTTTGGAGGCGAAAACCCGCTGGAAAGAGGTGAAACCGTCCAGGTTGGAGACGGAATCATTGGCTCCGTAGCCGAAAACAGGGAGCCAATTCTAGCCAACCAGGTTCGGGAAGACCCCAGATACGAAGAAGGGCAGGTGGCGATAAAATCCGAGCTGGGGGTTCCGATAGAAATAGACAAGGATTTAATCGGCGTGCTAGACGTTCAGAGCGAGCTGGAGAACAACTTTAGCGAGGAAGAGCTGGAACTCCTCAATATCATATCTATACAACTGTCCATAGCCATCAGTAACATCAAAAGAAGGAACGAATTGAAAGAACAGGCGACAAGAGACCCATTAACGGGGGTATTTAATAGACGTTACTTTTCAACCACCGTCGAAAAGGAGATCGAGAGATCCCATCGCTACGACCATCCAATGGGCATTATGATGACCGATATCAACAACTTTAAAACCATCAACGATCGCTACTCTCACTTAACAGGAGACAAGGTGCTGATCGAGATCGCTGATATCTTTCAGGAAGTAACTCGTGCTGCGGATACGGTAGTTCGCTACGGAGGAGATGAATTCCTGATCCTGTTTCCCGAAACCGGCGAGGCAGTGAGGACCGTCGTTGACAGAATTGAAGAAAGACTGTCCGACTGGAACGAATCAAACAATTTGATTGCTAAAGACATCACACTTGCTAAGGGTCTTTCCTTCTGGTTTCCGGACGGAGGAAAGGAGATTGAAGAGGTCATAAAGCAAGCCGATAGACGTATGTACCGGGATAAAGAGGACCGCTCCCGATAATTATCCTGCGTGTCCGGAAACTTCCACCCTATCGCTAAGTAACCCGTATATATAACCATCCCTTAACGCTTCCCAGCTTGCTTCAATTACGTCCTCGGATACGCCGATAGTGTTCCACGTCTTCTCACCGTTCGTCATCTCTATCATCACCCTCGGTACAGCTGCCGTCCCCCGGTAACTTTCCAGAATTCGGACCTTGTAATTCGTCAACTTCATGTCCTCGATCGAGTGGTAAAAACTGTTGAGGCAGCGATGGAAAGCGTTATCCAAAGCATCCACCGGGCCGTGTCCACGCTCTATCGCGTCCCTGATCTCTCCATCCACCCTGAGTTTGACGCTGGCTTTCGCCTCCGGGTCCTCTCCGTCGACACGGTTTGTTAGGATTTCGTATTCCATGACCTCGAAGTACTCAGGCATCTCCCCCTGGACCCGCTTTGCCAGGAGTGCAAAGGAAGCGTCCGCGTTTTCAAACTGGTAACCGTCTTCCTCCAGTTTCTTAATGTTTTCCAGTACCTCCCTGTGGGCGCCGCCCTCCTCGTCATTCAGTTCGACTCCAACGTTCTTTAGCTTGTGTTCAACCGTACTGCCCCCGGAAAGTTCGGAAACGAGAAATCGGCGCTCGTTACCCACTTCTTCAGGAGAAACGTGTTCAAA
>CAZWZR010000184.1:0-3594 GCA_964638365.1 uncultured Thermotogae bacterium
CTTGCGGTAGTTGACCCCCGATACTCCACTCCGGCAAGCAAGTCGGATTACTGGTTACCGATCAAACCCGGTACGGATACGGCGCTACTGCTCTCCTGGATAAACCTCTTAATTAGGGAAAACCGTTACGACCGCAACTACATAGAGAAGTACGCGACTGGCTTCGAAGAGTTGAAACAGCAGGTCCAGGACTATACGCCGGAATGGGCAGCAAAGGTTACGGATCTCGAGCAAAGCAAGATAGAAGAAGTCGGTCGGGAGATGGCCCGTTACCGCCCACACGCAGTAGTTCCGCCAAACAGAAAAGCTTCTTGGTACGGAAACGATACTCAGAGGTTAAGGGCACTCTTCATTCTGAACTCACTGCTTGGTAATTACGGACGTAAAGGCGGCTTTTACTTCAGTTCAGAGCCCTGGGTCGAGGATTACTCCTTCCCCTCCATGAAACTAGACAACTCCGGAGGTGGCTGCGGTGGAGGCGGAGGCGCTCTCGGAGAAGATACGTTACCGGAAGACGTCAGGGAAAGAGCGGATAGAAAAGGCGAGAAATTCCTCTACGGTAGTCTGTCAGAACCCGAGTTAATAGAAGCAATGGCCAGCGAGGACCCTTACCCCATTAAAGGGCTCGTCGTGACCGGCAACAACATCTTTCACTCGGCCCCGAAAAAGAAAAGAACCAAGCAAGCCCTGAAAAACCTGGACTTTTACATGGCGATGGATATACTGCCCCAGGAACACGTCATGTGGGCGGACGTAGTTCTTCCCGAATCGACCTACCTGGAGCGTTATAACGACCTATTTGTCGGTCATCACAAGTCCACACCTTTCATAAGGTTAAGAGAGCCGGCAGTCGATCCCCTTTACAATACCAAACCGGGCTGGTGGATCGCCAAGGAACTGGGTGAAAGGCTGGGCTTTGGCGAGTACTTTCCTTTCGATGACTTCGAGGAATACCTAAACGAGCGTTTAAAACCGCTCGGCTTATCGGTGGAGGAAATGAAGGAGAAAGGAACGGTCAAACAACCACAGTTAAGCCAGCCTTACCTGGAGGACTTCGAATCCCAGAACCAGGAGCCACCGTTCGCCACGCCCAGCGGTAAGATAGAGCTATATTCGGAACGACTTGAGGAAAACGACCTCGATCCCGTTCCTTCCTACGAGGACCCGGAAGAGCCTCCGGATGGCTTTTTCAGACTGCTCTACGGACGATCCCCGACTCACTCCTTTTCGCGAACACAGGATAACCAGTGGCTCTCCGAAGTAGATCCGGAAAACGAGGTTTGGATCAATGCGGAAGCCGCTGATGACATGAACCTGAAGGAAGGCGAATACGTGGTACTTGAAAACCAGGACGGGAACAAGTCGAAACCTATAAAGGTCAAGAAAACGGAGAGAATTCGAAAGGACTGCGTCTACATGGTCCACGGGTTTGGCCACGACACGCCGGAAATGGAGAGACAGGACGGTAAAGGGGCGAGCGACATAGAACTTCAGTCTAATTACGAACTGGATCCTGTATCCGGTTCCGTCGGCATGAACGTCAACTTCGTCAGGGTTGCGCAGAAAGGAGGTAGTTCCTGATGACCAGATACGCGTTAGCAGTGGATCTTAAGAAATGCGTCGGTTGTAAGGCCTGCGTCGTCGCCTGCAAGGCCGAAAACGAGGTACCGGAAGGGGTCTTTCGCCTGACCACGCACGAACTCGAGCAGGGATCGTTCCCGGACGTCGAGACGGAACTCAGGCACGACCAGTGCAGGCACTGCGAAACCGCCCCCTGCGTTTCGGTCTGTCCGACGAAGTCAAGCTACACGGACGACGAAGGATTTGTCAGGATCGACCATTCCAAGTGTATTGGCTGCAAAGCCTGTATGGTTGCCTGTCCTTACGATGCTCGTTTCATAAACCCGGAAGGCGGGTACGCCGATAAATGCACTTACTGTATCCACAGAGTCAAGGAAGGGAAGGACCCGGCCTGTGTCAATACCTGCCCGACGGGTGCCAGGGTCTTCGGCGACCTGGACGACCCAAATAGTGAAATTCGAAAGAAAATCAGGGATAACAAGGTATCAGCCCCCAAAGAAGAAGCTGGCACTAACCCAAAATTCTTTTACCTGAATGAAGAATTAGCGGAGGTGGAGGCCTAATGGACATCGCTGTTGCAAACGGCGTACAGCATATTTGGGAGTGGCCCGTGGCTTTGCACTTTGTACTTTCAGCTCTGGTCGGTGGTCTGGTCGGAATCGCCGGGTTTTCCAGGCTGATAAACCGGGACCATATGGCTAAAGTGGCCACTTACATCGCATTTCCTGTTCTTGTAGTAGATTTGCTGGTTTTATGGCTGGATTTGACCAGGATGCTCCGCGCTTTCTGGCTTTTCCTCAGCTTCAGGGTAACGGCTGCCATTAGCTGGGGCTCCTGGGCGCTTCTGCTGACTTCTCTAGTAACCCTCATCTACCTTGCCGATTACTTCGGGTATATAGAACTTTCTCGATGGGCGGATAACGTGGTCAACTGGAGCGCCATAGGGCTTGCAGTCGCCGTTACTACCTATACAGGGGCGATGCTCACTTCAAGTATGGCCGCGATGCCCCTCGCAAGTTCCATGCTCCTCGCCCCACTTTTTTCCGTATCGGCAATTGCGATGGCCGGCGGTTTGCTCGAACTGGTTAACGTGGAACGTACTATTTCCGCCTGGGTTCTCACAATTGCCTCGGTCTCGTCAGCCATCCTGTTCGGTTTATACATCGGGGAGTTATACGGTGGAACCCTCGCTGTGCAGGAGGCCTATACGCACCTTATCAGTAATTACGGGCTGATATGGTGGTTGACAATCGGTATCGGCTTCGGTCTGCCCGCTGTTCTTGCGGTATTTTGGATGACTTCACAGACCCAGAAAGAAAAGCTAATTTGCTGTGTCACAAAAGCTGTTGCGCTTTTTTCACTTTTTGGTGGAGTTGGTATTAGGTTCGTACTTCTAATGGCCGGACAGGGCCATTAAGAAAATCAATCCAAGGCACATCTGGAGGTGTGCACATGTTTAACAAGAAAACCCTAGCAGTACTAACGCTTTCTCTCGCAGTTCTCTTAACTGGATCGCTTGCAGTTACGGCGCAGGATGAGGCCGTAGTTGACGCCGTTGACGAATTTCTGCACGATATCAACGAGCACGGTTTCTACACCGTCAGCCAGGAAGAGGTAAATAAACAGAGACAGGTAAGACCAAACCTCTTCATCCTGGACGTACGAACTCCTGGCGAGGTAGAAAACGGCATCGTTCCGGGTGCCACGACAATCAGGCTTAACAAACTGGCCCAGAGCCTGGACGAGCTACCCGAAGACAAGGACACTACTATGTACGTCTACTGCAAGGGCGGGACCAGAGCGGCCTACGCCGTTGCAGCCCTTCGCACGCTCGGGTACACTGAAGCTTACAACATGGGCGGCTTTGTCGACTGGAAAGACGCCGGCTACCCGGTAGAAGAATAAAACGATTCAAAGATCAAAAGAAAAAGGCTCCCGGAAACGGGAGCCTTTTTCTTTTTACTTCTTTTCTTCGAAGTACCAGCTGTAAAGGAGACCCATATCCGAGGGGAA
>CAZWZR010000185.1:0-3567 GCA_964638365.1 uncultured Thermotogae bacterium
GAATGAGTTTAGTTTTTTATGGGTAATGCTTCCTATTAATGAGAACCACTTTCATAAAGATATCAGTTTGAGCACGCAAGTCGGAAATTTCTCGGTCCGGTAAGCCCGGAGGTCAAAAACAGAGCCCACGAAAGGGTGGAACCGTGCCCGCTCGGCCTCCGATGGGATTTTGCTGAACGGTTTCCAAAGCTGTTTTTTTACACACAAAGCGCTACACTATGACTGTGACTGTGATGGTAAAAGAATCGAGATTGAATGATGTAATCTAAAACAGGAAATTCACCCCAACCAGATAGCCAACGAGCGAAACCGTCGCCGAAAGGACACCGCCCCAGACCAGATCGACCAGTGTAACCTTCAGAGACCAGTTTGCCAGCGTGGCCAGGTTAGTCAGGTCGTAGGTCGCATAGGCAATTAAACCAAACAGGAAGCCGATCCCGATACTCCATCCCAGCGACTCCTTCTGAATTGCCGGATTGACCACGAAGAGTACAATACCGACCACGAAAAGAAGGTAGAAGGAAAAGGCGGCCATCCAGTTGGTAGAATCGGCCATGAGCTCTCCCAGCTCCTCCCGGTAAAAGTTTCGGGCCACTACACCAAGCCAGGTAAAATCAACTACCAGAAATGCCCCAAGACAGATCAAATAGAGGTAAATCTGACGTAGTAGGTTCATACAACCTCCTTTTGTACACTTCGGTCCCTATTTTAAGACCCTGATTGTCAAGCCAGACCAGCCAAGAGGCCAGAGGCGGAGGATATTATCCAGGTAGCCTGTTTTACCACCGGCTCACTGGATCGGGTTCTTGTCCAGAACTTCCAGCACGATCCTAATGATTATTAGCCCCCAGCCCAGCGATACCACAAACCAGACGACTTTCCGAGCTGCCTCCAGCGCACCAAACAGGATTAGGGAAGCCGTAAGGATTCCCAGATAGCCAAGTGGATCGCTGAGTTCCGAAACGTCGACCCCGGCTACCATATCCACGAGTTTCACAAGCCCATCACCGATGATTCCCGCGGCGGTATGGATAAAAGTTAGCAGCTGATCAATTATCCCGTCCGAAACAGCCTGATCCACACCCTCACTTTGGGGGAAGGCAGAAGGTGCGACGCCCCCAAGAATTAAACCAATTAACAAAACCACACATATTCCCGCAGTTAACCTTTCCGCTTTCAAGGAAAAATTCATCACTCCATCACCCCATTGAAAGGAGCAAATTCGCCAGGCAAACCGAAGCCATATTTCCTTATTCCCGTCCGCCGGCAACGGTCCTTTCCCATATTTTATATACTTTTTCCATCACTAATACAAATACGCCGGAATTTACAGGGGGCAAAGACTCCCTCCCGGTAACCATGCCGCACAAAACAGGGTTAAAAAAAGTGGCTGCAACGGTAATTACGGAAAAGAAAAAGGTAAGCGGAATATGGGAAGGCCCCTCAGGACGATCCCGAGACCGGTAAAATAACTACAAGAGGAAGTTTCAAACTATTCTACCGCTTATACTTCAGGCTTTTCGTGTCCCAACCCGATTTCTTTGGCCGGCAGGTTTTACCCTTACCGGCCCTGGAACCATATATCTTTGTACTACGACAATTACCGGACCTTAGTTTGCTTCCCGGCTCTAAAAGAGTATTCAAAATTGGTATATAGACTATATTTTTATCAAAATAACCAAGTTTGTCAGGCCAAATATTTACTTAAATATAGTTATGGTTATTAAAATCCCCATAATTTCAGCTATCTTTTAATATGACCGCGTTTTCGCTGCAATTTCGGGTTTCTCTTCACTTCTTTGACCAGCCAGACGTAGTATATGGTTTCATCCAGCTCATCCGCCAGTTTCCAGTCCGGTTTGTCCATTCTGCTTCGGATATACTCCACCTTTTGAGTTTTCTGAGAGGTCTTGATGGTATCGCCTCCCCAAATAACGTCGAAGGGCTGAGACCCGCTAGGGCAAAATACCTGACATATATGGGAAAAACCTCCACTGACGAGGTCCGTCCCGAGATCAAGATGTATAAGACCAAATAATTTTCAAAAAGTCCCGTCGATATATTCTAAGTATATCACATAGATGATTGATTTTAAAATCCCATCGTGAAAAATTTTTCATGCCTTCCCTTACAGTGTCTAAAAACACCATCGAACCACCCAAGCGACTCCTGAACCCGAGCAGTCAACTTCAACACTAAAATAAGATAAGGAAAAGAGTATTGATAGAGAACCGCGGGAGGACTGCGGCAGGAGGTAAATAGGTCAAACAAGCAACCAGGTGGCCAGTCCGAGCAGGAAGATGAAGCCGGCCACGTCCGTTATAGTAGTCATCCATATATTTGCTGAAAGGGCGGGATCAAGACCGACTTTCTTTAGACCAAGAGGGATAACGACCCCTGCTACCCCGGCTACGATCATGCTCAAAACCATTGCCAGGCTGACCACGAACGTCATCATCCACGAACCGGTCCAGACATAGGCAATTCCTCCGACTATAACCCCAATGGACAGACCGTGTAATAACCCCAACCAGCTTTCTTTAAGCAGGGCCTTCAAACCGTGACCGCTCCTTATCTCACCCAGGGCAATTCCCCTGACCAGTAACGAGACGGTTTGAGTCCCGGAGTTACCACCCTGGCCGGCGATAACGGGCATAAAAACGGCGAGGACGGCGTAGCGGGCGATGGTATCCTCGAAGTAACCGACGACTAGAGCCGCCATAATAGCAGTCCCTAAATTGATAATAAGCCACGGCAGGCGATGTTTAACCGAAGTAGGCCAGGGCGTCCAGATCGACTCCTCCATCGCGTCGCTGATACCCACCATTTCCAGCATATCCTCGGTATCCTCCTGGCGCAGCACGTCAATCACGTCATCAACCGTTATTACCCCGAGTAACTTCTCTCCCTCCCCTACTACAGGTAAAGCCCGATACTCGTACTTGTCGAAAATGCGGGCGACCTTTTCACGGTCGAGCTCCGGCGGCACCGATTTCACCTCGGGCTTCATAACCTCGCTGAGTTTTAACCCGGGCTCCTTAAATGCAAAGTCCCTCAGAGGCAAAACTCCACAGAGTTGACCACTCGCGTCCGTTACGTAAACGTAATTAACCCTCTCCAGCTTTTCTTCTTCCTGCCGAAGGTTTGTTACCGCTTCTCCCACGGTCATATCACTGGGCAGGCTGAGTACTTCCGGAGACATCGTTCCGCCGGCAGTATCCTCCGGGTACTCCAGCAGGCTTTTTAGCCTCTTTCGGGTTAGCTCGTCCAGGCTTTGTAGTATCTCCTGGCGGCTCTCCCCGGTAATTTCTTGCAGCAAATCCACCGAGTCATCCGGAGCCATAAGCTCCAGAATTTCCGACTGCCGATCGAGAGGGAGTTCTTCGAAAAAACCCGAGGCCTTCCAGGGGTCCATGAATTCGAGTATCTCCGAGGAAAACTCGGGCCCAAGTTCTTGAACCTGTTGAGCGGCCTCCTTCTCGGGCAACGCCAGAAGTTCATCCGCCGCCTCGGCCGGATGAAGGTCGTTACTGATCTCTTTGGTTTTCATGGTTTAAGAGAAATGAA
>CAZWZR010000186.1:0-3514 GCA_964638365.1 uncultured Thermotogae bacterium
TAACGTAAGCTGGAGCCGGCGAGTGGATTCGAACCACCGACTAACTGATTACGAATCAGCCGCTCTACCGCTGAGCTACGCCGGCAATGCAATGAATTATATTGCTCCTCCCTCTGCCTTTCAACGCAGGGATTTATTAGTTTCAGTGGGCTTTTTTAACTTCTCATTAGCGTGATAATGGCCCGACTGATCTGCCGGCTAAGTTGCCTAACTAATCAGGCTGAAGGCGTCCAGTATGAGCTTGTTCAGGTAATAAACTCCACTGATCGCGACCGGATACAGTATCACTATTGAAATTACTACCGGGAAGTAGCCAATGTTCGGGTTTGCACTACCTTCGTATAGTTGCCGGTAACGTTCGATCGGTCGGTCGTACTGCCAGTCCTCCACGAGGTTTATGTAACTGACGAATTTCGTTTCTATTACCTCGTCCGGAAGTTCGGTAAACAACTTATAGGGCGAATCCTCCAGCATTTTTCGTCGGAGGTAGATAAAGATACGCCCCAGAGCAAGGACGTACATAATAAGCCAGCCCGTGCCTCCGCCGCTTCCGGCCAGGTTGAACAGGCCGTGAGCAAGGACGGCAACGGCAAAGCTCGCCCCTATCAGGCTCCACCTCCGTTCGTTTTCCCGGACGAACCGGGCTCGTCCGAGAAAGTAACCGCTGACAGCGTTGATAAGTACGTGACCCGGAAAGGCCCTCTGCCAGGTGATGAACTGAAGCGCCTGGGCGGCCTGATTGCCTTCTTCTCCGACGTAGGGTAGGGTCTGGGAAAATATATAGGAGAAGTCCTCGTAGGCGCCGAAACCCGCTCCGATCATCCCCATGTAGAGCATTCCGTCCAGGCCTTCCGAAAAGTCCTTGAAGTCAAAGCCCCAAACTACGAGAAAAAACACGGCCAATTTTACCATTTCTTCGGGTATTGCCGCTCGTACAAAGGAGCTGTAGACCTGGGCTAAAAATCCCCCGCTGTAGGTAGATTCGGGAAACCCGGGAATACCGGCGTGGATCGTGTTGATAAGCACTATCGCTAGCACCCCGCCCGTGAAGGCAATGCCGACGGTAATGATCGATTCCCTTTTGTAACTATCGGAAAGGTAAAGAAGGCTGGCGTAAACCAGCGAGAGAAACCAGCCGAGATAGATCGAACGGAAGAACAGTGCCATGTTATAACCCCGCCGCGAAAAGTCTAACGGCTAGCGGGAACGAGGCAAAGGTTCAGTGATTTTATCTGATTAAACCTGGTTTGATGATTCAATTAAAGGTGTGAGGCTATTCTGCGCTCATCCCCGGAATGTGCGCAGGGATGGATGGAGCAGTACACGTTCATCTCGGTTTCTTCCTCGAGTCTGTCCTTGACCTCTCCGACAATTACATCCGATTTTTCTAACCGGGTCTCCGGATCCAGTTCGAGATCGAAATCCACGTGGACAGCTTTCGGCCCGATGTACTCCCCGATCATGTCGTGTACTCCGCGGGCTTCTTCGTGCGTCATAATGATTTCCCTTAACTTCTGGTAGAATTCGTCGTCGGGCGACTCGCCGATCAACGTATTGATGTTTTCCTTTATCAGGATCACCGCATCGATCGAGATAATCAGTGCGATGACTATGGTGGCGATCGGGTCACCGATATTTAAACCGAAGAAGTAGATCAAACCGAGACCGATCATGCTGGCCACCAGGGATAGCGCGTCGTTGATCGTATCGAATAGCTCCGTCTTTATGCTTACTTCTCGACCTCTACCGTGCTTAATTAAATAAGGCAGCGGGATCAGGTTTACCAGAAAGGAACCGATTAGGACGTAGAGGGCCCACTGGAAGTTCCCGGTGAAGACCGTCGGGTTAATTAGCTTCGTTACGGCCTCTTCAATCAGTTGATAGCTGGTAATTGCAATAAATACGATGGCTACGACCAGGGAAGCTACGCTCTGCAGCCTCCGGTGGCCAAAAGGGTGTTCCCTGTCCCCGCCTTTCTCGCTTATCTTCACGCTTACCAGGGTGACCAGTACCGTCACGATATCCGTAATGTTGTTCAGGGCCTCGCCGAGCAGGAACAGTAGCCCGGTTACGGAAAAGGCGATCAACTTCGCCACCGTTATTACAATTCTGGTGGAAAGGGTGAGCAGCAAAATGAAGTTTTTGTTCGGAGATTCGGATTCCATTATGTGTGAAGTCCGTTTGAAAAATCGGGACTCAGTCCCGCGAGTTCATCTAATTTTATAACTGAAATAGCGGGGGAACTATCTGGACAGTTCCTGGGCCAGCTGGTAAAGCTCCATGTCCAGTTCCTTTTCTTTTGAAAATACTTCCGAATAATCCACTGGAACGATGTTCTGTCCCTGCAGGCCGAGCATTATTCCACTTTCCCCGTCTTCGAGCCGCTCCACGGCCTGGGCCCCGAGCCTTGAGGATATGCTTCTGTCGAAAGCGGATGGGTTACCTCCTCGCTGCATGTGGCCGAGCACGGTCACGCGCATCTCGAATCCGATCTGCTCTTTCAGGTGCCGACCGACGTGGTGAGCGGCGGACCCCTCGTCATATACTCCTTCGGCCACAACTACAATCATGTGTTCCTTGCCCCGCTTGTAACCTTCGTATATTCCTTCTGCAACTTCATCGAGGTCGTATTCCACCTCGGGAACCATTATCACTTCCGCTCCGCCGCTTAGACCTCCCATGAGCGCTATGTAACCGGAATTTCTGCCCATGACTTCGACGATGAACGTTCGCTCCAGTGCAGAGGCCGTCGTCCTGATTCTATCTATGGACTGAACGACGGTATTTAGTGCAGTATCGACCCCTATGGTCATATCCGTTCCGTAGATATCGTTATCTATTGTGGCGGGGATGCCGATTGTCGGTATCCCTTCCTGGTTTAAAGCCCGTGCTCCCCGGAGAGAACCGTCGCCTCCGATGACGACCAGTGCATCGATCCCTTCCTGGTTCAAGTTCCTTATGGCTTCCATTCGCGCTTTCTTCTCTTTGAATTCAGGTGCACGCTTGCTCCGGAGTATAGTCCCCCCTTCTTCGATTATGCCGCTTACGTCCTTTGCACCGAATTCTGTAAAGTCACTGTTGAGACAACCTTTGTAACCGCTATTTATTCCGATTGTGCCCAGACCCAGTGCCCTGCCTTTCCTGACGACTGCCCTTATCGCGGCATTCATGCCGGGGGAGTCGCCGCCACTGGTTAAAATACCTATTTTATTCATATTCCTCCTACTTTCGTCGATCTCAAAATAGCCTTTATCTGTTGAATCCATTCGAGCATCAATCTGGTTATCAGAAAGTTATTCTTAACGTGTTCTCTCCCGTTTTGACCTATTTCTTCCCTTAAAGTTTCGTCTTCTATCAACTCGATAACCCGTCGGGCGAAGCAGTCGTAATCCTCGGGGTCACAGAGAAATCCGGTCTCCTCGTCTATGACCTGTAATGGAATTCCGCCCACGTCGGAAGCAACTACTGGAGTTCCCTTCCAGAGGGCTTCCGTGACGGTCAGGCCAAACCCCTC
>CAZWZR010000187.1:0-3504 GCA_964638365.1 uncultured Thermotogae bacterium
GTAACGTTTCCTATTAATGAGAATCACTTTCATGAAGATATCAGTTTGAGCACGCGAGTCGGAAATTTCTCGGTCCGGTAAGCCCGGAGGTCAAAAACAGGGCCCACGAAAGGGGGGAACCGTGCCCGCTCGGCCTCCGATGGGATTTTGCTGAACGGTTCCCAAAGCTTTAAGTTAATTTTACACAGTTATTTCTACACTATCAGCGGAATCTACATTTCCCCCTCCACGGACATTTCGATTATTTTCCTTATCTCGGAGAGGTATTCCTCGGGCAGGTCCTCGATAACTGGCTCTATAAAACCCTGGATAATCAATCTGGTTGCTTCGTCTTCGTCGAGGCCGCGGCTCATCAGGTAGAAAAGTTCTTCTTCCTTTATCTTACCGATGGCCGCCTCGTGGGAAAGCTCTGCGTCGTCTACCTGCGAGGAAAGCCCGGGGTAAGTTTCCATTGCCGCCCCGTCCTCCATCACCAAAGCGTCACAGCTGATATGGCCTTTGGTGCTGGATTCTCTCGCGTTTATCGTTCCCCGGGTAATTACTCTGGATTCGTCCATGATTACGGCTTTGCTGTTATTGATACCGGTGGATCCTTCGCCCTCCAGATAAATTTCTCCCCCCAGGTCGACGTGGGAATCCTCCTTTGTCAGAAGTATGTTGTTGATTTCGACCCGACCGCCTTCTTCGACCCAGTACTTCGGATCCGTGATGTTGGATTTACCAGGTCCAAGGCCAACAGAAGTGATCGATAGTTCGCCGTCCTTCGCTATCTTTCCCCGCTGCGTCGGTCGAGTATGAACGTATTCCGGCCAGTTCTGTAAGACAGTCAGGTCCACACTCGCGCCCTCTCCTATGTAGGCCTCGGTCATGTCCAGATGTAGCGAGTGCCTGGAAAGTATCGGCGAGGTACAACCCTCAATTAGTTTTATTTCGCTATCCGGCTCGGCGAGGATGACGATGTGGGGAGCCTGGGCCAGCGCCTCCTGTTGAATCAGGAAAAACAGGTGGAGGGGTATCTCTTCCTTTACCCCTTCCTTGACCCAGAGAAAGACCCCACCGTTCCAGACTGCTGTATGGTAGGCCGCCAGCTTGCTTTCGGATGGGTCGTAAAGCTGCATGAATCTATCCCTGGCCTCGGGGTACTCTATTAAGGCCTCTTCCATCGGGGCCATGATCACTCCCCTCTTCTCCCACTTTTCTCGGAAGGAGGAGTCTATCATCCCGGTGTCATCCTGAATCGTCAGCCCCTGCAGGGCCTTCTGTTCCATCTCGCTTATTCCCAGTTCGTCCAGCAGGTCTTTTGTATCTCCGGGCAGGTCGTCTAGGCTTTCGATATCGTCCGCCGGCGTTTCGTCGCGTCTTGCCAGAAATTCCAGTGGGTCGGAAATTATCGGGTCCTTTGACGGAGCCGATTCGAAGTTCCGCATTCCTTTGTACCTTTCTTCGGTGACCCAGCCCGGTTCTTCTTTGCCTTCGGTCAGTTCCTCTATCTGGTCTTCGATCTCCGGAACGTTCGGCGCCTTCGTTGTAGTATTAATTGCAACCACACTCCTCGTAGATCTCGTTGAACCCTCTTTCTTCAACTTCTTCAGCCAGCGAGCTATCGCCCGAAGTGACGATCTCGCCTTCCTTAAAGAGGTGAACTTCGGCTTCGTCCAGATTCAAGTCGGTTAAGGTGTCGCCGTAGTGGGTGATAAGTACGATGGCGGTACCTCTTTCATGAAGGTAGTTTATCTGTTCGGCAATTAAATCCAGTGAGTCGACGTCGATCCCGCTATCCGGTTCGTCCAGAACCAGGTAGTCGGGTGAGACCAGCCTCGCCTGCATGAGTTCCAGTCGCTTCCGTTCGCCGCCGGAGAACCCGTCGTTGATCCCGCGGCTCAGTTCCTCTTCTGTGAAGTCCACGGCTTCGGCGGCTGACTTTATGGCTTCCCTTCTGGCTTCTGAATCCTCATAACCCTCCTGGTTCTTTAAAACCACATCGAGAAACCTCTCTATCTCAATACCCTCGATTTTTGGCGGGTGCTGGAACCCCAGCATCAGCCCGTTATCCAGCCTGTCCCCAGGCGTCAGCCCGGAGATTTCTTTTCCATTTAGTTTTATCGAACCGTCGTAGTCGGCGTAGTCCGGGTGACCGGCAAGCGTCTTGGAAAAGGTGGACTTCCCGGAGCCATTTGGACCCATGATTACGTATAGGCGGCCTTCCTCGGCTTCGAAATTCAAATCGTGCAGTATCTCTTCCCCGTCGGAACTAACACCCAAATCATTGACTTTTAGCATTTAAGATCACCTAGGTAATCTTTCCGTTTATTAAAATTTTAGCTACAAAAGTAGACTATTTTGCTCAACAATTCAAAGATATTTTAACTCCATAACCCCCTGCAGTCAACTGGAGAGGCCGTTACATCTCAATTGCCCCTCGAAATCCACATTAACTGGCCAAATCACTCGCCCCAGGCCGATAAAATTCAGCTGAACGTAGAGCCCCCTGCTTGTAGGTAATCCCCGCGGCCACTACAATATCCCCATGAAATACGCAACTACATCCGAAAAAGTCAAGGAGCTTGATCGTAGAGCAATAGAGGACTGGGGAATGGCTTCTCCCGTCCTGATGGAGAACGCAGGAAGGAACGCTGTCGAGGTTTTAGAGGAAGAGTTCTCTTCATTGCCCAATAGAATTATGGTAATTGCCGGCAAAGGGAACAACGGCGGCGATGGACTGGTGGTAGCCAGACGTTTACTGGACCGGGGACATCGGGTCGAGGCTTTCGTACTGGGTGACAGGGACGAACTCTCCCCGGAGACGAGGAGGAATGCCGACATTCTGGAAAGGATGACTGAAAAGGTTCGTTACTGTCGGCCCGATTACGATGGCCTTCTCCGGGAAGTCGAGTCGAACCCGCCATTAATCGTGGACTCGATCTTTGGTATCGGTATCGAGGGCAAACTCAGGGGAGAATACCCCAATCTGATCTCTAGAATAAACAACTCCGAGGGTAGAAAAGTAGCCGTGGATCTACCTTCGGGGCTCCCTGCTAATTCCGGTAATCCGCCGGGCAAAGCGGTTAGAGCGGATTTGACCGTAACCATGGGGTTATACAAGCTCGGTACTCTACTGTCCGGGTCGGAGAAATACGTCGGGGAGCAGAGGCTTGTTCCCGTCGGCTATCCGGATAAGCTGGTCGAGGAACTCTCGGGACTCTGGGGGGTTCTCGACGACGAGCTTGGGTCTTCGTTGCTGCCCGATCGCACGACCAGCGGTCATAAAGGAAGTTTCGGCAGACTGCTCGTTGTTGGCGGTTCCCGAGGTATGTCCGGAGCCCCACTGCTCGCTGCAAGAGGAGGACTTCGTTCGGGTGCCGGGCTGGTATTCCTTGCCGGTCCGGAGTCCCTGAAAGACGTATTTGGAGCTAGTTTACAGGAGGCCCTTACCATTCCGGTACCGGACCGGGAAGGGGCGATGAGTCCTGAGAGCATCGACGACCTCCTCGAGGCTTTGCAAGG
>CAZWZR010000188.1:0-1681 GCA_964638365.1 uncultured Thermotogae bacterium
CATTTCATCCATCACGTCGTCTCGCTGTACGAGCTGTTTGGCTCCTTCAAGGTCCTGCTCATCGTAATGCTCCAGTGAGTCCTCAAACATGGTTCCGGCAAACTTCCCAAGTTCCAGTATATCTTCTTCATCCATTATTCTCTCGTCCCGAGAAAGCTTTGTGTAATCGGTAAGATTTACTACTTTATCGCCGATCCTTTCTATATCAGTAATTATCTTAAATGAAGCGGTTATCAGGCGCAGGTCTTTCGCCACTGGCTGCTGCAGGGCCAGCAAATCGGAACATTTCCTTTCAATTTTCACGTAGGTATCGTCAATCTCGTCGTCCCCGCTACCTATCTCGTCAGCCCTTTCCATGTCAACTGCGGCCATTGCTTCCAGTGCCATGCCCAATCTATCATGAACCGTCAACCCCATTTTCATCACGTCTTCCCGTAATTCTTCCAGCTGCTCTGTATAACTTTTTCTTGTCATTAGCTTCCACCCTTAATTGGCAACATTATACGTAATCAAAAGGATTTGTCAATCACAAATTTCGCCGCTGCCGCCGGACACCAGTCTTAATGGGTCTTTTTATTCTAAAAAGCCTGTACCCGCTGCCGGATTTTTACCGATTTAACTCGGTTGATCCATTATCACCACTGAAGTTATAATAATCTACTAAGCAATGAAAAAAGACTTGTCCAAACTAAAAGACAGATTGGATCTGAATATTCCAGCGGAAGAACTTAAAAAGGCGCTCCTCCATACTTCTTACGTAAATGAAGCCGAGGACGGGGGGCGTTCTTACGAAAGGCTGGAATTCCTTGGTGACGCGGTGATAGAACTTGCAATACGAGAACATCTGTACAACTCTTTTCCGGGAAAAAGCGAAGGGGAACTTTCCAAAATAAAAGCCGTAGCCGTCAGCAAACCGGTGCTTTCCAAGAAGGCCTCGGAACTCGATCTCGGCGATTTTCTCTACCTGGGCAAAGGAGAAAAGGAGTCAGGCGGTAGGCAAAAGGACTCGATCCTATGTGACGTCTTCGAATCGTTAATCGGAGTACTATTTATCCAGAAGGGCTTTCGGGAAACAGCTGAATACGTGGTTGAAATGTTAAACGACGAAGTAGACAATTTAAGCGAGAGTCAGGAAGTACTGGACTACAAATCCGCCCTTCAAGTAGAAGCACAAAAGCGATACAATTCGAGACCGGAATATAAGGTTCAAGAAGAGTGGGGCAAGGCTCATAATAGACGTTATAAAATTCATGCCTCTATTGCTGATTACGAAGGTGTTGGGCGAGGCAGGAGCAAGAAAGAAGCCGAAGAGGCCGCGGCAAAGCAGATCTATCTTGAGCTAAAAAGATCCTAATACTGCGCCTGTAGCTCAGTAGGATAGAGCGATGGATTCCTAATCCATAGGTCGGGGGTTCGAATCCTCCCGGGCGCACCAATATAAAAACCCCGCCACTCTGGCGGGGTTTTTCCGTTTCCAAAATGGTGCGAAGGGCGGGACTTGAACCCGCACGGGGAAAACCCCACTAGGTCCTAAACCTAGCGCGTCTGCCGATTCCGCCACCTTCGCAGCTGCTTTAAAGTTTATCCAGACAAACTGATTCTTTCAACTTGACTATTCGTTACTCTCCATTCCCGGTACACCTTCTTCAGTCTCCGGAAATCGGGGCAGAATTTCCGCTTC
>CAZWZR010000188.1:1691-3494 GCA_964638365.1 uncultured Thermotogae bacterium
CTAGCGCGTCTGCCGATTCCGCCACCTTCGCAATTGCTAGGTAAGTTTATCCATTCCCTCCCTGGCTTTCAACTCCGGGACGAGAGGAGAAACCGTTATAAAACCGGTCCAAAAACCAAAGCGAGCTAGGAAATCTCCGGCTCGGGTTCCTCAAACTCCCTCGCTGGAGCTCGGTCAGGCATATGCGGACCGTCGCCGGAGATTTCCTAGCTCGTGATAGTGTTACCTCATAACAGGGAAAACTTAATTCCTCTTAGCACTAACTATTCCGTACTCTCCATACCGGGCACTTCTTCTCCGGTCTCCGGGAACCGCGGCAGGATCTCCGCCTCGTAGGTCATTGGCATCCTGGCTCCGGATTCGAGATCAATTTCTGCCTTTTCCTCCCCGGCGAGCGAGGGAACTATATTGATCGTCTTCCCCTCTTCGGTGCTCCTTCCCTTTGAAACGAATGCCATTCCGATCTGTCCTTCTCCTGTCTTGGCACAGCTGGTCACGTAGCCGAGGTACTTACCTCGCTCATCAAAGACCGGGCTCTCCTCGCGGACCATCCGGGCACCGTCCTCCACCTTGAACCTGACTATCTTGTCGTCCACGTGAAGGAAGGACTTCGCCTTCTCCTTGTACCTGTCCCGCCCGATGAAGTAGGGCTTGTGGAACTTGACGTAGGAACCGAAACCGGCGACCGTAGGTAGTATTTCGTCCTTCCCGCTAAGCTCGTGACCGTAGAGCGGCAACCCGGCCTCGATCCGGGTCGAATCACGGGCTCCAAGTCCGGCCGGTTTAATCCCGTGCTTATCACCCTGCTCAATCAGGTCGTCCCAGAGCTGTGGTTCGTCGTCCGGATGGACCAGCAGCTCGTAGCCGATCTCTTCTCCGGTATAGCCTGTTCGGGCTATCATCGTTTCCGCACCATTCAGGTCGTAGAAGTCGAGCTGATTTCGTCCCATTTTGTCCAATTCATGCGCCTCTTCTTCGTTCATCAGTTCCTTCAGGATCTTCATCGAGTTCGGCCCCTGGAGCGCCAGGTCCCGCAGGGCTCTATCCCCGGCCTCTTCCGATTTCAGGTCCGTAAGCTGCGGCGTCTGGCTCGGCTTGACCCAGGGCCTGTCCGGATCCAGCACGTACTCGCCGGACTGGATTGCGTTGAGCCACTTCCAGTCCTTCTCCTCGTTGACGGCGTTGGCCACTATGATGTAGTGTTCCTCGGTAATCCGGTAGACCATGGCGTCATCAATTACTCTACCTTCCGGATCGAGGAAGTAGTTATACTGGGCCTCCTTGTCCTTCATCCAGCGGATGTAGTTGGAGGCGACGCAGTCGAGGAAGTGGGTCGCTCCTTCACCTCTGACCTCGAAGACGGCCATGTGGCCGACGTCGAACAACCCGGCAGTCTCCCTGACGGCCTGATGCTCTTCCTGGATCGTGCTGTACCAGAAGGGCATTTCCCATCCGACAAAGGGGGCGATCTTCGCGCCGAGTTCTTCGTGCTTTTCAAGCAGCGGCGTCGACCTCTCCGCTTCCTCGCTTTCCTCGGACTCATAAGTGAATATTTGCTCGACTTCCGGCGGAAACTCCGTGCTCTCCAGGTTTTCTTCCATGCCTCGCTGACCGACGAAGTAAGGCCGAACCAGGTCAAACAACTCCTTATTTTCCCTGTAAAATTCCGTTCCCGACTTTTCGAAGTGATCCGAGCGGCTCTCCGGCTCGAGGTCAAGATCGGTGGCGAGCGATCCGAGGCTCTCAGAAGATACCCAGAAGTACGACTTCTCCGGTGCGACGTGGGACCGGTAACAGCTCAAC
>CAZWZR010000189.1:0-3465 GCA_964638365.1 uncultured Thermotogae bacterium
GTGAAAAATCGCTGGCTGGAGTTTTTTCTTTGATTGCAACTATTCCTTGACTGCACCTGATGTCATACCTTTTACAAGGTACCGCTGGACCGCGGCAAACATAAGAAAGGGAATGAATGAGGTCATCAGGGCAGCTGCCATGAGTTCCGTCCACCTGACCGAACTCCGTGAGAAAAACTGATAAAGACCCTGGGTGATCGGCATGAGTTTATCGTTCTGGACTAATACAAGGGCAAGGAGAAACTGCTGACTCCAGCCGGTAATAAATGCGTAAATACCGACCGCTATCAGGGCCGGAACCGTCAAAGGCAGGACGATTTTTGTCAGGACCTTCCATCGGTTTGCCCCATCTACAAAAGCAGCCTCCTCTAAATCAATAGGGATATTCCTGAAATAAGAAACGAGTAGCCAGGTGCTAAAAGGCGTGGTAAAAATTGAACCCGCCAGTATCATTCCTGCATAGGTGTTAGTCAGCCCCACTAGGGAAAGACTTTCCTGAAGAGGAACCAACAACATGATCGGTGCGAACATGTTGCCATAAATAAGAAGCACTAATAGGGGGTTTTTCCACTTCATTTCGAAACGAGAGAGCCCATACGCGGCTGGCACCCCGATCAAAAGAGATACAATTGCAACCCCAATCCCGTAAATAAAGCTATTTGCGAGATATAATGGCAGGCGAGGCACGATATCCCACATATTGAAAAAGTTTTCGAAGGTAACTGTATGGGGATACAGAGTTGGGGGTATGCTCCAGGCGCTTGTCGCCGGTTTTAGAGCGGTCACTACCATCTGATAGATCGGTAGCAGCAAGAAACCGACAAATATCAGGGATAGTAGATGGTACAGCAGGACTCTGAGTATTCTCTTCATTCTTTTAGACAAAAGCTCCCCCTTGTTTTTTGAGGGCCCTCAGGTAAAAGTACGCGATAAAGCTAACGACGATTACCTGTGCGATTGTCATTGCGGCAGCCTGTCCCAGGTCTCCCCCGCCTATCATCTGGAAGCCGGATTTGTAAATTGCTATGGGCAATGTGGTGGTTGAATTAACCGGACCACCCTGGGTGAGAATCCATATAGGGTCAAAGGAGTTAAAGGTCCACACGGTGGAAAGAAGAACGGCAGTGGTTAGAACTCCTTTGATCTGGGGCAGTGTCACGTATATGAAGGACTGAAGAGGATTAGCTCCATCGATTTCAGCAACTTCGTATAACTGGGTCGGAATACCTTTCAGCCCCGCTTCCAGCATTATTATCATAAAAGGAATCCCTATCCAGGCGTCCACTACCATCAACGAGATAAAAGCAAGAGTTGGGTCGCTCAAAAAACCAATCGACTCGGAAATCAGACCTAAGTGTTTTAGCAGGGCATTTATAAACCCGTACTGAGTATTGTAAGTCCAGCCCCACATCATGGCCGAAACCGCCCAGGGAATACCCCAGGGAATAATGCTTAAACCCCTGTATACGTTCCGTCCCGGAAAATCTCGATTGAATAGTAAGGCCCCAAACATGCCAAAAAAGGTTTTTAGGGCTACTGAACCGGCTACCCAGATTAACGAACGGGCTAAAGCCGGTAAAAACGAAGCGTTGAGGTCAAATAAACTCCGATAGTTACCCAGGCCCACCAACTGCTTAAGGCTAGGATTAAGAAAACTCACCTGAAAAAAGGAGAGGTAAATTACCCTAAAGAGCGGATAAATAACTAGAGCAAAAAATACTATTAAAGGGATGAGGTAGAAATAACCTAGGCTAATTTCCCGGCGGAACAACTTTATCTTATTTAAACCTTTGGTTTCAAACATACTTGAGACCCGTAATCGATAGTTGATTATTCTATTCTAAATTTGGCAAATGCCGGCAGGGATTAGACGTATTTAAACTATTGTTCTATAAAAATTTACTGCTCCATGGACCTAATTGAACTTGCAGCCGCGGTTAATGCTTCCTCAGGGCTTTGTCTGCCCAGGAAGACTTTCTGTATCGCATTCAGTATTACCTCTTCCCCTGCAGTGTAGTTCTGAAGTTTTGGCTGGCCCACGGCGTATTTTCTGGTGATCTCCAGATAAGGCTCCCAGTACCAGGTATCGAAAGCTTCGAGTTCCATTTCCTTTTTGATAGGTGGTATGAACCCCAGTTTTTTGTCCCATTCCGCCTGTTTGTCGAAACTGGTCATGTATTTAATGAATTCCCAGGCTTCTTCCTTGTTTTCTGATTGAGCCGGTATAGCGATTGAATCGGTGACCTGGACTGAAGCGGAACGGGGGGCACCTTCGGCGGGACCTCCTGGAATAAATGCTATTCCGACGTCAATTCCGGAATCAGATGCGCTCTTCGCATTGTGAACGTGATCGATGTACATGCCGATTTTTCCGTCTTCAAATGGTTTAATGAGGTCCTCTCGACGCCATTCCATGGGGGATGATTCGGATACTTCGGGTAGTTTATTCGCGTAAAAGTCCATCGCTTCGATTGCTTCCGGTTGATCCAGAACTACTTCGCCTTCTTCATTCACTACCCGTCCGCCATTTGCGTAAAGGAAGTTTAAGAACTGGCTGGTGGTTGAGGTAAATTTATCAGCGGCAAGGCCAAAACCGTTTATGTTTTTCCCCAGGTTATCGATTTTTTCGGCGTAGGAATGGAGTTCGTCCCAGGTTTCCGGTGGGTCCTCGGGGTCCAGTCCCGCTTCCCGGAAGAGGTCTTTGTTGTATATCAAAGCTTTTGAGGACATCGCCCGAACGACGCCGTAGATATCCCCCTGATAAGTAGTGGTATTCCAGACCTTTTCAGGGTACATCTCCCGTTTTTCTTCGGTTAAGTATTCATCCAGGGGGATGATGGCGCCCATGTTTGCAAGCTGGGGGATCCAGCGAGAACCGATGTACATGGCATCGGGAGCGTTTCCTCCACCGATGGAAGTTACTATGTTGTCAAAGAGGTTAGCCCACCCAACAAACTCCATATCAACTTCGATATCGGGATGCGTTTCCTCGAACTCTTCGCCGATTGCTTCCTGGTCCTCTATAGTGTAACCGCCCCCAATCGGTAACAGTACGTTTAAAGTGGTTTCCGCTTCAGCCTGGACGGGGTTTATCGCGGGGGCTAGAGCCAGGCCAAAAACGAGCAGGAAGACAGCAGAAAGACGTGTAATTTTGCTCATGTTTTACCTCCTGTGTTTTACAATTTAACAATCACCTGCCGGCACTGCCTTTCTATTTTATCTTAACACGGCCAGTGTAAAAAATCTATTTAGCTGTATCAATTAAAGAAATTAGTGACTTTGTTGAATTAAAAATATAGCTTTGAGAAGACTCTCACCTCTATTTGGGGCTCGTGGTAAATGTTTTAAGAGCTCAAAAGCTGGAGTATCGCCCTTTTTTGGATTTAAAAAAGGGCTTCTATAACCGAACTACCTGACTCAAATTACGGGGTTCATCCGGATCCAGGTTTTTTGTTAGAGCAACCT
>CAZWZR010000190.1:0-3445 GCA_964638365.1 uncultured Thermotogae bacterium
CAACTACTGGAGTTCCCTTCCAGAGGGCTTCCGTGACGGTCAGGCCAAACCCCTCACGTTTAGACTTTTGAATTACTACGTCCGAAAGGGACTGAACGGCGTTTACGAGCAGGTCGCTATGTTTGTTAATGAGGGTGATATCGTCTAAGTCTTCCGTTTCTTTTTCGAGTTCGCGGAAGATCTGCTGACCCTCGGGATCGTCGCTTGCCGGCGCACCTAATAATACGAGCTGGGCATCAACGGACTCTTTGACTTTTTCAAATACCTTGACAACTCCCAGGGGGTCCTTCCATTTGTCAAACCGGGAAACCTGGCTTATGAGTGGTTTGTCCAGAGTTACTCCATGTTCCTCGAGGGCCTCAACGCGTTTGGACCGATCCATGTTCCTGTTTTTCGTGGTCATAGGGTCGATTGCAGGTGCGATCAGGGACTTCTCGTTTGGCAGGTCGGGCTGAGCGAACTTATCCGCCGAGAACACCGTGTTGTCGTATCGTAAGACGAACTTCTTGATGTAGCTCCAGGCTTCTTTGTCCGGTGTGGAAAGATCGATGTGGCAGCGCCAGACCCAGGGTTGCCGCTTGGGATAGAAACTGATCAGCGGAAGCGGTTGAGGATCGTGAACGACCATGACGTCGTGCTTGATGTGGGTGAAGCGAGAAAACAGCTCGTTGATTTCGGTGTATATTTCCTTTTCATGATCAGTAACCGAGACGTCTTCTCCCTGAAGTGCGTTGTGCCACTTTTTCGTTATCGGGAAGAAATCCGCCGTTCCGTGGATGACCCGCCACCCGTACTCTATCCCGAGATCGTTCATCAGGGGGACGGTACTCCACAGCATCTCGGCCACCCCTCCGCCCGTGAAGGTCGAGTTTACGTTCAATATTCTTTTCCCCCGTAACGGAGTACTCTCCTTAAAAAGAACAGAAATTACCTTATCGCCGACTATGTTCCGGTAGTCCTCTATCTTCCTTCCGTCCATAGAATTCTAAAATACCTCCGTAATGAGTTCTCCGCTAAAATATAGTATCATCCGCCATGGGAAGCTTATAGGATAACCTTCCTGCAGTGACATGAAGATGGTTACCGAATGAGTAGAAAGATGATAAGACCCTTTTATATTACAACCTTATGAAATTATGAGCCGAGGTGCAAAAGGTTTTATGGTCCATCCCCTAGGGCGGATAATATCCCCGAGAAGTTCTCGTAAAGATCTCCCAAAAACCTGTGGACTTCTTTGGGGTTATGCAATAGATATCTGGCTTCTGTAGCTTTTCTAGTTTTTTCGCTGACCAGAATCGGAAATCCTGAATTGGCCTCTTTTAATGCCGCAAAAGCGTCTTCATCCGTGGTGTCATCACCGATATATAGGGTGGGAGGCTTGCCAAACCTCTCCCGAAGCAGTTGGACCGCGTCCCCTTTGTCCCACCTGGCCGGTCGTACCTCAAGTAGTTTTGCGCCCTCGATTACTTCCAGCAGCGGTATTTGATGGTTTTCCCAGATACCGTAAAACCCTTCCTTGACTTCCTCCTCGTTTCCACTGTATTGACGATAGTGGAGTGCGAGCCCGAAGACCTTGTCTTCGATAATGATTCCCTCCAGGTCCCCGAAATTCTTCCGGACTTCTCTTTTAAGGCTTGTTATAGTAGCCTTAATTTT
The DNA here is from genome assembly GCA_964638365.1 of uncultured Thermotogae bacterium. Lineage (GTDB taxonomy): Bacteria > Bipolaricaulota > Bipolaricaulia > M55B111 > M55B111 > JAGXLP01. The sequence goes on from CAZWZR010000190.1 coordinate 1,657, forward strand.
TTTTCCCATTTCCGGATTTCGGGTCGTTCCGTCCTCGAACCTGATTTTCAAGCCGTGATTGCCGGCCAGAGTGGCATTTTCAATTGGTACGAGTTCCGTTAATTCTTCAAACCCCCTGCCGCTGATCACGGCAAGATGAAGATTGTCGAGCCCCCCGAGTTGGTTAAGCAGGTCTTCCGTGCTTTCGGGCAATTCGGTATCGCTCGGCACACCTGTAAAATCGACCAGCGTACCGTCGAAGTCGGTGGACAGGAGCAACTTGCCCGATTCCTCAACGGATTGAGTTAGCTCAGTCCAAAACGTCCGTTCATTTGGGTTCTTGAGGTCCGTCATTTTTGACTGTGCAGACTTAGTTCCCACTCGTCGAGGAAGCGGTCGCGCCACCAGTGGACGTCCATCTGGTTCAACTTGCGCTTCATTTTTTCGAACTTCTTCTCCTGAATCTCTTCCGGGGTTGTTAAGGCTTCATGAACGGCATCCGCCACGCCGACCGAATTGTAGGGGTTGACCTGTAGCGCCTCCCCCAGCGTCTCGGCGGCTCCGGCGAATTCCGATAGTATCAGCATTCCGCTTTCCCGTGTCGCGACGTACTCCTTGGCCACCAGGTTCATCCCGTCTATCAGCGGGGTCAAAAGACCGACGTCGGCCGCCAGGTAGTAAGGTATCAGCTGCTCTTGGGGTAGGTGCTGATAGAAGTAACGAATTGGCACCCAGTCCTCGTTCCGCAACTCACCGTTGATCTCCGCTATACCCTGTTCTATCTTCTTCCGCATGTCCTGGTATTCCTTGACCTTGGACCGACTCGGCGAAATCCTCTCGACGAAGCTGACCTCTCCCCGGTACTGAGGGTATTTATCGAAGAAAGTGCTTATGGCCTCTATCCTGTGGTCTATTCCTTTCGTATAATCAAGCCTGTCGACACCCAGAACTATCTTTTCGGAAGATAAGTTGCTCTTTAGCCTTTCGGCCTGTTCTTCCCGTTCGGGGGTACTCTCGAAGAATTCCGTATCTATCCCGAGAGGAATGTCTTTGACCCGGGCCTGTTGAGAATCCAGGCGTGCTATGTTTTCGTTCCTGTTGGCCGCACCTCCCAGCTTGAAGACGGAGTCTAGGAAGTTGTGTACCAGCCAGGAAGTGTGAAAGCCGATAAAATCGGCCCCGAGCATGCCCTCAACCAGTTCCTGTTTCCAGGGAATTATGCCAAAGTTCTCCCAGGGTGGCCAGGGGATGTGCCAGAAGAGCCCTATTTTTGCATCGGGCTTTTCCCGTTTTATCATCGACGGAACGAGTGCCAGCTGGTAATCCTGAACCCAGATTTTGTCACCGGGTCGATATTCCTCCAGGGCGCTTTCGGCGAATCGCCTGTTAACCTCCTTGTATATTTTCCAGTTTTCTCCATCCAGGTTGGCCTTGTGCGGGAACGAATGGCATATCGGCCAGAGCGTGGAGTTCGAAAAACCGTAATAAAACCCGTTGATCTCTTCGCGGGAGAGCTCCAGTCTTTTCAGAGTGTAACCGATCTCTTCGTCTGGAACGACGATCTTGTCTTCATCGTCCGTGACTTCGAAGTCCGCTTCTCCCCGTCCCCAGGCAATCCAGAGGTTGTTCGAATTCTTCATCATCGGGTCCAGGCCGGTGGTCAAGCCGCCCGCCAGTTTCTCCTGTTTTATGCCTTCGTCGGAGTGGATATGCTGGTAGGGTTCACCGTTCGAAACAACTATCAGTCTATCGTCCGTACTAGATCCTATCATTGGGTTGGGTTCACCTCGAGGTTTTCAACCAGTTTTTC
>CAZWZR010000191.1:0-3417 GCA_964638365.1 uncultured Thermotogae bacterium
GGATGTGAAGTCACCCTGCACGTGGATGGCAAGGTCTCCGGTAGCGGGCCCGTTCAGGGTATGGAGCTCAGGACCGGGGTGACTCTGGAAACCAAGGAGAACAACGGAATGTCCGGGTACCCCTTTCGACAGAAGTCGGTTGTCCCTGAAGAAAACGTACAGAGCGTAGTTGTCCAGGGTCTGGAGGAAATAGAGGAGACGACGGACTGGCGTTCCGGCGTGGTTAACTTCGGTGAAACATATACTCAAAGACTCGTCCTGTACGATGAGGACAGGGATAGGGATGACTTCTTCCTTGATACGGTTAGCTTTAAAAACGAAGGGACTCTGGAGAGCTCGGGCGTGGAAAGTATCTCGGTGTATCGAGTCGGCGCGAACGGTGATTTAGAGGAACTCGCTTCCGGTTTGAGTATGTCCAGCGACTGGCAGGAGCTTGGTGAGGATAACGTCAGAATATCGGACGACGGCCGCGGCGTATTTGAAATCCATTACGAGATTTCCGATGACACGACCGACGGCGCTACTTTTCAGCCTGCTATTCAGTTCCGAGGGACCGAAGGGGCTGTGAGCGGTGTGCCAAGTCCTGTTCACAGATCTCCGGAAACTCTGACGATCTACCCTTATGGACCGGAGATCGTGGACGCGAGCGGCGGCTCTCTGGTCCGGTCACCAATTACCGGACGGGAAGGGGTTGTCGGCCAGAGGATAGATATCATGGACAGGGACGAGAACAGGCTGGATCTCTTGATAAACCCGATAGTAATTAAGAATATGGGAACGGCAACCGGCAGTGACTTCCGCAAGCTGGAACTATACGACTCTACCGGCGAGTTGCTGGTGACTAAATCGGACCTGAGGGGGCTCAGCACCGCTGGAGTTACTCTGGAGAACCTCGATGGGAAAACAAGGGTGACCGATAGTCAGGCGGGTAACTGGCGGACGTTCTACATTTACTTAGTGCCCAAATCCAGAATTGGAGAAGAGACGCTCGACCTCAATACTACCCTGTACATGACCGAAGGGGAGCAGGACGTCGTGGAGGAGTTACGGGGACCGGAACGTAAGATAGTTGGGGGCGGCGCTGGTACCGGTACTGTTTCGCAAAGGGAGCCCCGGGAAACGGATCAATTCGTGGACACTGATACCCCATTTGGTTTCGGATTTGCCGCCGGTTCGAGCTATCCGAACTTCCCCTCCCTCAATGCGAAGTTGTTCCTGGAAGTGCCTCTGGATGAACTCGGGCTGGAAAATGGCAGTACCTCCCGGAGGACTCCATTCAGCAGGTTTGGATTTGAGGTGGATTCCGTTACGGAGTCCGGCTACTACTACCCCAACCTCTCACTCGGTTACAAATGGCCGTTTGATACGGGTGTAAACCAGTTCGTTGGAGCGGGGGGAGGTGCGGCCCTGCTGAACGAGACGGGCCTTTCGGACACGTTTGGAGTCCACGGAATATACGGGATTACCACCAGGGAGTTGTTCGAAGAAGATGTGCCCGTTCTCCTCCAGGCGCAGATCAAGTACCTGAACGAACCGATAGCGAGGACCGTATTCGGGTTAAACCTGGGAGTCCTGTTTAGCTAGACCTTTCCTTTAGTCCCACGAAGTTATACGAGTTTTTTAATTTACCCCCCCATCCTTTCTTTCCCCCACTAAAAGGGAAAAGGAAAACCTAACAACGTATCATTAGTCTAAAGATGTATGGATTTTCCTCCCCTTGACGGGGGAGGATTAAGGTGAGGGTGAAGCTTGAAGGGATCGCTCATAGACCTCTTTCAACTAGTACCAAATATCTGGTACCCAGTACCTAGGACTACGGTAGGATGAAGGTGGTGCGAGATTGAAAAGCAGCTTCGATAGTCCTCCTTAGCAAACTTGATACACTTTTAATGCAACTTATTACTTTCACCATGTTAGATCTTTCTTGGATTTGACCACCACGGACTTAAAAGTTCCATCTTCCCCAGCAGCTCGAGCTCCCACGCTCGAGCGATAGGTCAAAACCGCGGGATTTCGGGCGGGCATGGGAGCCCGCCCTGCTCCTGTTGGAAAGGTTCAAGGGACTCTAAATGATAGAAAAGAACTTTGATCATAGGTGAAAGAAGAAAGTGTAATTAACTTCTAATTCATCTGAGACCCTGAAAACTTGCCTCAACCCTCGTGAATCGTTAAACTTTTGGGCAGTCGAGGGAGTGTTTGTAAGAATTTGTCTCAATCGTAATGAGCTATTTTTATCAGAGGTGAACATCAGGTGGAATTCAAACTACTGACGCCGGATCGGCTCGTCTATTCTGGCGAGGCGGAACTCGTTGGTGGCCGAACCGAGGACGGTTCCTTTAGCATACTGCCGCGGCACATTCCGGCGGTTATGGAGCTAGAACCGGCAACTCTCAAGGTAGAAGACGAGGACGGAGTTGAGAGGTTCATAGTCCACGGAGGTTTTCTCTTCAAGGACCGGGACGAGACTATAAAAGTCCTCACCCGGGAGGCCAGGAACCAGGAAGATATAGACTTATCGGAACTCAAGGGTAAGATACAGGACCTCGGGGAGGAACTTAGCGGCCTTAACAGGCAGGAGAAGCCGGGCCACTACGACGAAACCATGGCGGAACTGGAAAGGGCAGAGCTAACTATGGATCTGGTAGAAGATGAGTAAAGGACCTTCGGTCTACGTCACCGGCATGGGAGCGGTCACACCGCTGGGAATCGGTGTGGAGAAGACCTGGCAGAACATCAAAGCCGGCAACTCCTCCGTTCAGCGAATCGACGATCGGATAGATACGACCGACCTCAAGTCCAGGATAGGTTCACCGGTAGATGATTTCGACCCGCTGGAATGGTTTAACCGAAAACGAGCCCGTCGGCTGGGACGCCCGAGCCAGTTCGCGATAGTTTCTGCGGGAGAAGCCCTGGACGATGCGAACTGGGATCTGGATCAGGAGGAACGGAGCCTCGACGTTGGCGTAGTTGCCGGTACCGGCATCGGTAACCTGCACCCACTGATAGAAAACCATCAGAAGATGCTCGATCGGGGACCGAGGCGAGTAAGTCCGTTCTTGATTCCCAAGCTCATGCCCAATGCAGCCGCCGCCCAGGTGTCGTTAGAGTTTGGCTTCTCCGGTCCGAATTACGGCGCGGCCTCTGCCTGTGCAAGCGGAGCCCACGCGATCGCCCAGGCCTTCGATGAACTGCGAGTGGGCAGGGCGGACATGATGCTTGCCGGGGGAGTGGAGACCCCGATTTTGCGGCTTGCCTACGCCGGTTTCGACAGGATAAAAGCCCTCTCGACGAGGAACGACGAGCCCATGCCGGGAACGACCGTCAGCGAGGGGGCGTACAGCGCGCCTGTCAGCCCCGCCAGCGCCGACCCGATCACGAACGTCGCGGTGTACATCCGGTCGGTGTCGACGCCCATCG
>CAZWZR010000192.1:0-3391 GCA_964638365.1 uncultured Thermotogae bacterium
GCGTGGGAGCACCGGCTGCTTCGGTGCTAGAACTTTAATCCTTTCCACAGGAGCAAGGCGAGCTTTGGGAGCCCGTCCTTCTCTCGTTGGAAAAGTTCACGGGACTATTAATGATAGAAAAAACCTTTGATCATAGGTGAAAGAAATGAGTTTAAAAAACAGAAAGAACTAACTAAAGACGGTTTATCGAATCAGAACGATTCATTCCATCAAATAGTAGTTTAATTCCTTTAACCTTGACGTTATATCGACCTGCTTGACCGTAACTTCATCCGGTACGTCCAGTAGCGTGGGGGCGAAATTTAGGATGCCTTTTATTCCTGCCGCGGTCAGAGAATCCGCGACGGACTGAGCGCTGTCGGCTGGAACGGCAACCATCCCCATTTCGATTTCTTTTTTCCGCACAGAGGACTTCAGGTTCTCTATCCGTTCAACTAAAACCCCTCCGATTCGATTACCAATAATCTCGGGGCGTTTGTCGAAAGCAACAACGATTTTGAAACCCCAGCGGTTAAAGTCCCGGTGTGTAAGCAGGGCTGTACCAAGGTTACCGGCTCCGACCAAACCTACCGGCGTTTCTTTATTCAGCTTAAGGATATTTCGCAGTTCCTTTACCAATTTCTGTATATCGTAGCCACTTCCTTTCTTGCCGTAATTGCCAAAATAGGAAAGGTCCTTTCTTAAATTCTCGGAATTGATACCAGGAAGGTCCTTTACAAATCTATGTGAAGTCACTGAATTTTCTCCCGTATCGTGCAGCTTTTCGGATCTACGGAGGTATAAAGGGAGCCTTTCTATGGTTTTCTCAGGTATTTTTAATTTTTTCATAAAGCCCACCCTTATTTGAAAATATTTATTTCGATTTTATTCAATATCTTCTCCCTCAAGCTGTTTGACCCTTTCCTGGCACTTCCTCTTTCCGGAACCCTTTAATTTTACCCAGTAATGGCCGTAGTTTGGCCTTTTGTCGGTTACGTAGTCTTTTTCTTCCATCTGTGCTAAAACCTTGGAAAATCGAGGCGATCCAGGGGTTTCTTCTTCAGGGTTAAATAACAAAGGGGCAAAGTCAAACCTGCCGACTTTCGAATTGCAAAGATGTTTCCAGATAAAACCCCTCACTTCATCGTCCTCCCAGTTGCCATTTTTCCGAACCATAACTTCACCTCCCGTTTAAAGACCGTTGAGTCCAAGAACCTAATTAATTTACTGTAAAATCGTAATCAATAACTTCGTTAATACCTGTCGTCTTTAAGGAGAAGAAGTGGAATTTTATTGCGTAATCAATAATCCCGCGTGAATGATTTTTTGTGTATTTTTTCTTCAGGGACTCCCATCCTGTTAATGGTCCGCTTGGTTTCATCTACCATCTCTCTTGTCCCGTAAAGGAAACACTTTTTAACCTTGTCAGGGTTAAGCTGGTCTCTTACAACGTCAGTAATGAGACCCACCTCACCCTCCCATTCGGGGTTTGAAGAATTCAAAGCAGTCACCATGTGGAAATTGTTCGGAAACCCCGATAGCTTCTGTAATTCCTCTGCCCCATTGAGGTCTCTTTGCGTATCGGCGCCAAAAAATAGGCGGATATCTTGATTCGAACTGCTCTTAAGGTTTTTTACAACACAGTCTTTTAACGGGCCAAGTTTTCCCCCGGCTATGAGGACAACTTCCTTTTCGAAGACTTCAGTGCAGGTAAAATTGGAATCTTCTTTGTCCAAATTAAACACCCCCGTAAGGTCTTTTTTTCGAACCCGTATAAACAACAATTGTTATTATATAACAATTTTAATATTTTTTTCAAATAAATTTATTTTGTGGTCAATCAACTTCACCCCCTTAACCGTTCTTTTTCTGTCAATTACTTTAGTGTGGCGGGCACCTCTTTGATTGAAATCTACAACTGATTTTCTATATAATGTGTATAGAATAACAAAGTAATAAATCAATCAAGAAAAACGATGTGAGATTGAAATGAAGAAAACTAACTCTTCCCTTCCTTGTGAGAGGGCGATCTGGTATATAATTCCTCATATACGGGCGGGTTTATCAGTGGAATTAAGCAAGCTTGAATGCACCCAAGAGGAGATAGCGGAAATGCTTGGGCTCACCCAGGCAGCAGTTTCACAATATATAAGTGGAAAGCGGGGGAAAATAGAAGAGCTAGACGAGACCACTCAGCATTTAATAGAAGAACTGGCTTCCGGGGTATATAACCGCGAGGTAAGTGATTTAAGAGGAAGGATATGTACAATCTGTAAACACATTCAAGAAGACCCGGAACTTCTTCGAGAATTTGGAGTGGAAGAGCCAGGGTTAAGCAGTAAAAGTTCTACCTGTCAGCTAGAAGCCTGACCATTAATTTTTTTGATTTCTTCCGCCAAAATTATCGTCATTAAGTTTTTCCCTGAAAAAGGGTAAACCTGTCTGAACACACTTTCTACCTGATCTTTCTGACCCAGCATATAGAGCATGCAGACACGATGCAACTTTCAAATTAAAAAGGATAGGGGTTAAATTAATTGGAGCTCCACGACGTAAAATGAGACGGACTTAGAGTTCTTTGGTGTTTTGGTCTTTCTCAATTATGATCTTGCTTTCTGCAAAATTTATCTTTTTAATTTGACCTTTGATTACATGTTCTTCACCCAAAATAGTAGAAAAAACCAATTCTTCCTTCCTGACTTTCAGAGAAGATATGTCTTCCAATACAGGAGTTTCCCCTTCCCTATCATTCAAATATGCTCTCGACAAACACATCCTTTACCGGCCTCCCTTGTTTAACTTCTTCATTGCATCGACCAGAAGGTTCGTGACCTCTCCAAGCTTATCTGAGGCATCCGCGAGAATTTCCCCCGTCTGGTCGTAACCCAGATCCCGCGCAGTATTTGCCCACTCCTCGACCTCGTCCTGGTGCTCCTCGTTGTGGTCGATACCGTAGTCCAAAAGAGACTTCAGTTTCTCCAGCTCGCTCCCGTTAGTAGCCATTTTAACTCCCTCCTTTCAAATTCTTCGAATACGGTAAAGTTATATTGAACCTGGACCAATTCTTTATTTCCGTTACAGGAAAGTTTTCCCGTCTGGTAAGAATATGTATTTTGATCTCAACAGACAACCAGCCGTCCTTCCAATTTTGACAAAACTTAATTTTAGCCATATATATTTGCGTTTGTATGCTATTTTTCTATAATAATTGAAATGTATAAGTCAAGAACCCGGTCACATGACGGGGCTTGTAGAAAAGCTTTTTTAAGCAGCTTTTTTGGTCTTTTAGGAACCAAGCCCCAGTAGCAAATCGTCCATCGCTCAATTCGGAACTCGTCTCGTATTTGTTCCTAGTACAATTGAGCAGGGCGAATTGAGTGCTAGAGGACCAACAACAAGCCGATTCACCCCC
>CAZWZR010000193.1:0-3326 GCA_964638365.1 uncultured Thermotogae bacterium
GGCTATCCAGGAGCGGATCAGGCTGATTATCGTGCTCAACGGCACCTTTCCGGCCCGGTAGTTCTCGATGTAATCGTCGAAAAGCGATTTCTCCCGTGGTTTTAGGTCGTCCGAGAAGTAGCCATAGGCGTGCTGGAGTACGTTGACGTGAGAACCGGGGGATGGGCTCTCGGAAAGGATCTGGCTTAACAGTTCCTTATACTCCTGAATTACCTGTTCTACCTCCTTTTCCTCGGGGTTGGAAGCCAGTCTACCCAGCTCCCTCATCTCGTCCTGGTTGTAGGCCATCAAGAGAAATTTGTGCTTCGCCTGAAAGTCCGTCAGGGCGCTGATCGATCCCTCCCCTTCCACGCGCCGCCGGAAACGGGCGATGGCGAAGAGGCTGGTGTAGAAGTTCTCCCGGATCCGGAAGTTTCTCAGCCTGCCTTCGTTCTCAACAGGCCTATGCGGGTAGTTCTCGATTACTGCTTCTCCAAATATCCCGGCCGACTTTTCGACACCGCCGGATTTATCCAGATCGGCGTACACCGTAACGTCATTCGTCCCGCAGCTCGGGGAGCGGTTCTTGAGTACGGCTCCGTCTATATCCCCTAGTTCGGAGAAAAACTCGTCCGCAAATTCCCGCATATCCTCCGTGCAGTCCATTCCGGTCTCCGTCTGAACCAGCCGGTCCTCTCCGTCTCGCCTTACCAGCCGTAATGCCTTTCGAGGAACTCCCAGTTCGATCTCCACTTCCGGGCAGACAGGGTGGAACTCGACGTGGTTCTTTAGCGCCTCCACGACCTCGCTGGAAATGATCCCGCCGTTGTACCGGCAGGACTCGAACTCGATGCACTTACTAACCAGGACTTTTGGTTTTACGTAATCAGTCAATTTTGCCTCCCTGTGGGTTATTTCTCTAAATTATTTCACGGTTATGACCAACAGGATTTTAACAACGAGGTGGATTTTTTCCAACTAGTTGGACGAGGATAAGTTTCAGCAGAGAGTTAACTGATGGCTGAAGGTTTTACGACCCGGGCCGGCAAGCCAATTTCCGCCCGGGCGCAGGGGCCCCGACTGCTAATATAAAATATTTAGACCTTATCTTACAGCGGCCCTAGAAAAAGCCGCCTATCGAATTTCTTGTTGGGATGTAATATCCAACCTTGCCCGGACTCTAAGTTGACTCAATACGACAGAGACCATAAGCTCGGGATACGTACTAAAATGTCTCAAAACGACTATAGATTTCAGATTGAAACCACCCTTTTTGGTGAAAACATTGAACCGAAAGACTTTTTTGACTGAAGAAGGTATCGAGGTTCCGGCCGTAAGAGCTGAGGAGATGGGCGAGATCGATCAGGTCGCGGTGGAGGAGTTCGGCCTGGGGCTGTTGCAAATGATGGAAAACGCGGGAAGAAACCTGGCTCGCCAGGCGATTCGGGGGCTTGATTCGGAGGATATCGACACGACGGTGCTTTCCGGCGGTGGCGGGAACGGCGGAGGCGGACTATGCGCGGCCAGGCACCTGGCAAACCACGGCTGGTCGGTGAAAATAATTCTCGACAGGGAACCGGAAGAGCTGGAAGGTGCGGCCGCTCGACAGTTGAATATCCTCCTCGAAGACGGATTCGAGGTCGAAACCTGGGAGGAGAGAAAAGAAATTATCCAGGGATCGGATTTGCTGATAGATGCCCTGATCGGTTACGGCCTAAAGGGGGCTCCGGAAGGTAAAACCAGGGAACTGGTATCGCTCTGTGAAAAAGTCCCTGTCGAAACCCTTTCGCTTGACGTTCCTTCCGGACTGAACGCGACGGACGGTAAAGCTCCCGGTCCAAGAATCCACCCCGAAAAGACGCTGACGCTTGCCCTGCCCAAAACGGGTCTCGTAGAAGCCGGGGGAGAAATTTTCCTGGGTGATATAGGAATACCGGCTTCCGTCTTCAGGCGCCTCGGGGTTCCTTACAATAAGCCTTTTCGTGAAAACTTCGTGGTAAGACTGGAAGACCGACCCGGGAACTTTGAAGACGGGGCGAAAGAATGAGCCTATTTTGCGATCGCTTGAGGGGGTGAGAAGCGTTGGAAAGTAAGAGTTACGACGTAATCCTTGTCGGTTCTGGTTCGGGCAAGACGGCAATCCAGCGGATCCTGGACGAGGACACGGATAAAGAGATCGCAGTGGTTGAAAAGGACGAACGGGGCGGAATTTGTCTCAATCGGGGCTGCAGGCCGTCCAAACACCTGCTTTACCCGGCGGATCTCGTTAGGACGATCAACGAAGCCCACCAGGTAGGAATAGATGGAGCAATCCGGGAAAAGGATTTTCGAACTGTAATGGAGAGGACCCGAAAAAACCAGGACCGGGCCAGAGAGAAGATGAAAGAGACCTTCTTTGCCCGGGACAACGTAGACTATTACCAGGGAACCGGTAAGTTCAGGGACCCTCACACCCTGGAGGTAAACGGGGAGACGATTTCGGGTGATTTTTTCTTCCTCTGCACGGGCTCGAAGCCGCTAATCCCCCTAATCGATGGGATAGAAAGCGTCCCGTACCTTACCAGCAGGGACGTATTTGACCTGGAAGTGCTCCCTCCTTCGATCGTAATCGTCGGCGGGGGCTACATAGGAGCCGAACTGGGCCACTTCTTTTCCGCCATGGGCTCCGAGGTGACGATCATCGGCCGGAACAGTCAGTTCATTCCGGACGAAGATCCCGAAATTTCAGCTGTAGTCAGGAGAGAAATGGCCGATCAGCTCGACCTGGAACTTGGCTTGGAAGTCACCGAGGTTGAGCAGCTGGCTAACGGGGATATCGCTTTAACAGCCGAAGAGGATTCAGGTGAGGCAGGGAACTGCCGGGCTAGCGAAGTTTTAATTGCCACCGGTAGGGCTCCCAATAACGATTTGCTGGAGCCGGAAAAAGCGGGGATCGAACTGAATGAACGCGGCTGGATCGAGGTCGACAACGAGTTGAGGACTTCTCAGGATCACATCTGGGCGATGGGCGACTGTATCGGAGATTACCTGTTCAAACACGTAGCCGAATACGAAGCGGAGATAGTCGGGGAAAACGCCACCAACGGACCGAACAAAACGGTCGACTACTCCAGCGTTCCCCACGCCCTGTTTACCAGGCCCGAGGTCGCCGCCGCGGGAATGGGCACCGAAGAGGCCGCGGAGAAGTACGGCGAAGACGAGCTTTTAGTCGGGTTCGCCAGGTTCACGGATACGGTCAAAGGGCAGGCGACAGAAGCAACCGAAGGAATGGTAAAGATAATCTTAACCGACGACGGGGAGATACTCGGGGCAGGTATCGTCGGTCCGGAGGCTTCCATACTGATTCA
>CAZWZR010000194.1:0-804 GCA_964638365.1 uncultured Thermotogae bacterium
ATCAGCCTCTTCACGTACCTGGTCTTCGTTCCGTCGTCCCGGTGATGCCAGAATACGATTATGTCGCCCCGCTTCGGCTCGCGGAAGTTATAAGTGATCTTGTCGACGAAGAAGCTATCGTGGGGCTCGATGGTCGGCTTCATCGAACCGGTTGGCACGCTCATCCGGACCGTAACGAAGGTCATTATCAACCACGCCAGAAGCGCTGCGACGGCGAGGACGTCGACCCATTCCAGGATGTAGTCGACCGTCCCGCTCGTCTCTATACCGAGAAGGTTAATCAGCTTTGCGCTATACGGTTTCCTATCTTGCCCTTCGTCTCCGGATGGCATGGGTGGTATCGGGCCTTAATACCCTCCTTCGTGTCTCAGGTAGTAGGGCCGGGCCTGGCGGGAGTTCCCGCGTTTGACGAGCTCGATTTTTTCTATTTTGGGCGAGTTGATCGGTAGCGTCTTTTCTACCCCAATTCCGGCAGAGGTCTTCCGGACGGTAATCATCTCGTTCGCCCCGCTTCCACTCCGCTTCAGCAGGACACCCTCGAATATCTGCACTCTTTCTTTTGATCCTTCCTGAACCTGTTCGTGCACCCTGACCTTGTCACCTGGCCTGACGTCCGGAACGTCCTCCTTGATGAACTCGCTCTCAACCTTGTCGATAAACTCGTCCATTTTCATCAACTCCTTTTGCGGATTCTATTGATCTTTTTAAACTGAATTAGACGGCTAAACAAACGTACTTCCGAGGGTTGTTCACCCCCATTCTTTCTTTCCCCCGTCGAGGGGAAATGTACACCTTAGGAACTTA
>CAZWZR010000194.1:814-3307 GCA_964638365.1 uncultured Thermotogae bacterium
GGAGCCTGTCCAGCGTAATCGCAACCGCGGCGCGGACCGACAGGTGGTTGAACTCCCCCACCCCTTCGATCGGAGGCAGAAGGTAATCCATCTTCTCTACCAGTTCGTCCGCCATTCCCCAGCCGGTTCCGAAGAGGACGAATACGGGCCTATCACCCTGATAGATCTCCTTCCGGGCTTCCCCATAGCTCAAATGCTTCTTGGACATTTCCCGGGCTGAGGTACCGATCAGTAAGGGCTCGGACCCCTCCCTATCCTCTATATCCAGAATACCTTCCTCAAGTTTATCCAAAACGGAAACCAATTCCAAGGCTTCCCCGCGGTTCGAGTTCTCGCGCTGGCGCTCGTCCTCCGTCCAGTAGCCGCGAAGCCGCCGGGCGATCTCCCTCTGGGTCTTCATCGGGGTAACTACGTAATATCGAAGGGCACCGTAGGTCTTCCCGGTCCTGGCAATATCGTGGACGTCCATACTCGTCATGGAAGTCGTCACGACGTTTCCCCGTCTGTTCTGCATCGGATAATGGAGCAGTCCGATATATAAATTACCCACTATTCCTCCTCCTCTTCTCCAATCAGATCCGGTCTGAGTTCGGCCGTGTCCCGTCGCGCCATCTCATCCCGGTACTCGGCTATCCTTTCGTGATCCCCGCTCAACAGGACCTCCGGTACTTCCTTGCCCTCGAATTCCCTCGGCCGCGTGTACTGCGGCGGTCCAAGGGTATCCCCGCGGGAAAATGAGTCGCCATCCGTTGAACCCTCGTTACCCAGGACCCCGTCCAGTAAACGACTCACGCCGTCCACTAGAGCAGCAGCCGGTATCTCTCCGCCGGAGAGGACGAAGTCACCGATGGAGAGCCTATCATCACATATATCCGCTACCCTCTCGTCGACTCCCTCGTAGCGCCCGGCCAGCAGTATCAGGTTCTCTTCCCCGGTCAGTTCTTCCAGTTTTCCCTGATCAAGGCGCTCCCCGCGTGACGTCAGCAGTACCACCCTGCCGCCGCCGCGTCCGGATTTAATCGTCCGGACTCCCCTGTAGAAGGGTTCCGGCTTCATCACCATGCCCGGTCCGCCGCCGTAGGGCCGATCGTCCACGTTCTTGTGCTTGCCTTCGGCGAAGTCGCGCAGGTCCCAGACTCCTAATTTGATTTCTCCTCTCTTTCTGGCCCGGGCAATAACCCCCCGGCTCAACAGACCCTCGAAGAGTTCGGGAAATATAGTCAGGACGTCAAATATCATCTTAAATCAGTCCAGTACGTCGACAACGACGTCCCTATCCTCGAGCTCTCCTGCTCTCCTGACGACGGCCCGGAGGGAATCAGCCGTCTTTCCGTCCCGCCCCAGCAAATGACCACGATCTCCTTCGGGGACGGAAATAAGGAATATATCCGCCTCTTCCGTATCTATGTGATCTATCTGAAGGTCTTCTGGGTGGTCAAGGAGCGGCTCGATCAGATGGTAGAGCAGATCGAGGGTCATTCCGGTTAGCCATACTTCTCTTCGTGCAGCCTCTCCATCAGCCCTTCTTCGGAGAAGATGCCACGAACTGTTTTGGACGGTTCGGCACCCTTTTTGCGCCACTCGAAAGCCTTTTCGTCGTCCAGCCTGATGTCCCGCGGGTCCGGCCTCGGGTTGTAAAAGCCGAGGTCGTCCAGGACCTCCGTGTCCCTTGACTCGGAACGATCCAGCACAACCACGCGATAATAAGGCTGGTCTCTCTGTCCTTTCTTCTTCAGTCTAATCCTTGCGCTCATCTTTTCTCCTCCTGTACTTTAGTTGGTTAAATTCCCATTCCTCCCGGCAACCCGCCGAACTTCTTCTGCAGGTCGCCCATGTTATCCATCATCTTCTTCACCTTGTTAAACCGTTCGAGCAAATCGTTCACTTCGCTCACTTCTCTGCCGCTTCCCCGGGCGATCCTTCGCTTCCGGCTTCCGTCAATTATCTTCGGGTCAGCCCGTTCTTCCGGCGTCATGGAGTTGATAATCGCCTCAATTCGATCTATCTCGTCGCCCTCCAGGTCGAGATCGTCCATCTTCTTGTTCCCCATTCCGGGCAGCTTGTCGAGTATCTCGCCGAGGGTCCCCATGTTCCTGACCTCGTCCAGCTGTTCGAGGAAGTCCTGGAGGGTAAATTCCTTTTTCTTTATCTTTTCCTCTAGCTCCTCGGCTTTGTCCTCGTCCATCTCCCGTTCCGCCTTCTCGACGAGGGAGAGGACGTCGCCCATTCCAAGGATCCGTCCCGCCACTCGTTCGGGGTAGAACGGCTCCAGGGCGTCGAGTTTCTCGCCCGTCCCGGCGAACTTTATCGGCTTGCCGCTGACCTCAACCATCGACAGGGCGGCACCGCCTCGGGCATCTCCGTCCATCTTCGTCAGTATAATCCCGGTTACGCCGAGCCTGTCGTCGAACTCGTCCGCGATCGACGTCGCTTCCTGTCCGGTAAGGGCGTCCGCAACGAGCAGGATCTCGTCCGGATCGACCCTTCCTTTAA
>CAZWZR010000195.1:0-3292 GCA_964638365.1 uncultured Thermotogae bacterium
CATATGCGCCGCGTCGCTGGAATTTTCTCGGCCCGGAGCCCTTTTTGTCACCTGAACATAAAGCGAGGATTGAGCAAGGCAGATATCGGAAGGGCCGATTTCCACGCTATAGAAATTACCTCCAGTTTTGTCAAACGGTCGCCAAAAGCCAGAAGTGTTTTGGACGTATCCTTAAAATTCATTGTCAAGTTCTCCAATTACCAGTTCAATACAGAATATTATAACGATCTGGAATTTGCGTTCAAATGGATAGGCGAAAAAGGAAACGACCGCGAGAATAACCCCGCGGTCGTTATAGTCTTTGACCGGTCCTTATTCACGGGTTGGATTTAATGATAAACGTCTTTTAACTTCCCTTTGCGGTAGTCGTCGTAGGCCGCCATGTCGAAGTTACCGTGTCCGCTGTAGTTAAATACTATCGTCCTGTCCTCGTTTTCCTTCTTTGCCTCTTTCGCTTCGTCTATTGCCGCCTTGATCGCGTGGGCGGTCTCCGGGGCCGGGATATAACCTTCTGTCTTGGCAAAAGTCAGCGCGGCCTCGAAGATATCCGTCTGTTCGAAGGCCTTTGGAGTCATGTACCCCTTGCTATTTAACCTTCCAACTATCGGGGCCATGCCGTGATAACGCAGTCCGCCGGCATGGATTCCATCCGGTACGAAGTTATGACCCAGGGTGTACATGTTCATCAGCGGCGTCATTTCCCCGCTGTCCGCGAAATCGTATCTCTGTTCTCCCTTCGTTAAGGTCGGACAGGCGGTAGCTTCTGCGCCGATCATATCGATATCCCTGCCTTCCTCGATTTTGTCCTGAAGGAAGGGAAGGACCAACCCGCTGAAGTTGCTTCCGCCGCCGACGCAGCCGATCAGCGTGTCCGGCTTTTCTCCCGCTTTTTCCAGCTGGAGTCGTGTTTCCTTGCCAAGTATGGACTGGTGGATCATCACGTGGTTCAGCACGCTACCAAGTGAGTACTTGGCATCGTCCGATTTCATAGCTACTTCTATGGCCTCGCTAATCGCCATGCCCAGCGTTCCTTCAGTATCCGGGTCCTCCTCCAGGAACTTCCTGCCGGCTTGCGTTTCCTCCGATGGACTCGGGATGATCTCGCCGCCCCAGGTTTGAACCATCGACTTCCGGTAGGGCTTCTGGTTATAGCTGACCTTGACCATAAATACTTTCGCATCAAGCCCGAGTTGGGAAGTCGTGAAGCTGAGAGCGCTGCCCCACTGTCCGGCTCCCGTTTCCGTCGTTAAGACCTCGGTGCCTTCCTGTTTTGCGTAGTAGGTCTGGGGCAAGGCAGTGTTCGGCTTGTGGCTGCCCGGAGGGGAAGCACCTTCGTATTTAAAGTAGATGCTGGCCGGTGTTCCCAGTTCCCTTTCCAGGTTTGTCGCCCTGATCAGCGGTGTCGGTCTCCAGATCTTGTACTTTTCGTGAACTTCTTCCGGAATATCGATTTCCCTCTGCTGGCTTGATTCCAGTTCGATCGAGCGTTCTGGAAAGATCTCCTTCATCTCTTCCGGCGGCATCGGTTCTCTCGTTTCCGGATCGAGCGGGGGATCGAGAGGTTCGTCGAACAAAGGCATCGGGTTAAACCAGCTCGTGGGTGCGTCGGTCTGGTCGAGATGGATCATCTTATTTTCCACTGTAAAAACCTCCTGTTTGGTAAAGTTCTTGACTTCGTATAAGAAATATAGCAGTCCTGAATGAATAGGCGTCAGATGTCGTTACGCTAAATGTGGCTGCTTAGAGTCGCCAGGCCGGCTCTAGTTGCTCAGGAAAGAAAGAAGATAATTTGAGGTAAATTGACACTGATGAAAAGGATTCTCCAGGGAAGAAGACCCTTAATGGGAAAGACAACCCCGTCAGTAGGAAAGGAACGAAATTTGTTTTACGTGCCGGGCCAAACCCGACCACCTAGATTTTTCATAATTTATTTCACCTCGGAATTCCCGACTAGTATAGCAGAATTGCCTTAGTTAATCAACCTTCGATATCCGTAATTTTCGGTTGCAGGACAACGGTATTCGACTTGCATACCCCCAGGGTCTAACTTATTATTGTTTCTGCTTTGGGGCCGTAGCTCAGTCGGGAGAGCGCGTGGTCGGCATCCACGAGGTCACGGGTTCGAATCCCGTCGGCTCCACCACTTTTTTAAACTCAGTTCGATTTAAACTTACCTTTACTCCTTTTTCTCTACCTCTGCCTGACTCCCCAGAGTCGCTTTTACCTGATAGCCGGGAAGTTCTATCGACGAGTCGGTTCCTATTAGAGTTTCCGTTAGGTTGGAGTTACTGACGCGCGTTCCTGACATGATAATCGCGTTAGAGACCCTTGTGTCTTCCAGCACCACGTCTTCTCCGACGGATACGTTGGGGCCCAGCTCCGAATTTATTACTTCCGAGCCCCTGGCAACGTGAACCGGCCCATTGAGATGACTATCCTGGATCCGGCTCCCTTTTTCCAGGCCGACCTCCGAACGGTTCCGTAGGTCGGAATTTACGGATTCACCCTCAATCGATAGTTCTCTCTCCCTGAGCAGGACTTTGTTGGCATCAATTGCGTCTGATGGCCTTCCGACGTCCAGCCACCATCCCTCCAGTTCGGAGGGTGTAACTTTGCTACCTTTTCTGATCAGCCGTGCTATAGCGTCAGTTATCTCGAGTTCGCCCCTGTCGGACGGTTCGATCTTATCGATTGCGGAGAAGATTTCTTCGGTGAACAAGTAGGTTCCCACGATTGCCAAATCGCTTGGCGGTTGGTCCGGTTTTTCGATGAGGTCGACTACTTTCCCGTCTTCGATTTCAGCAACTCCAAATCTCTCCGGGTCGTCGACGGAGGCCAGCAGGATCGAAGCGGCCGAATTACTTTCACGAAAGTTCGTTACCATTTCTTCGAGCCCGGTCTGAAGCAGGTTATCTCCAAGGTAGACGAGAAACGGGTCGTTTTGGACGTAATCACGGGCGCAGTCCACCGCGTGAGCAAGACCCCGGGGATCCTCCTGGTGAATGTAAGTAATAGAGGCTCCCCATTTCGACGTCCCCAGTATATCCCTGTACATACCTTCCATCTCGGGGGAAACGACCAGACCGATCTGGTCGATCCCCGCATCTATGACCTTCTCGACGTTGTACTGAAGAATCCTTTTGTTTGCGACTGGAATTAGATGTTTCGGTACGGAATAACTGACCGGCCGCATCCTGGTACCCTTGCCGGCACAGAGAAACACTCCTTTCAAGACAATCACCTCGATTTTCAACAATTATACCTAAACCTATAAGGACTGTAAAAGGAATTC
>CAZWZR010000196.1:0-3212 GCA_964638365.1 uncultured Thermotogae bacterium
CCCCCCTTTGGCGTAATTACCGAGGCGGGCGGCGACATTGACGGCGTGGCCAAATACGTCACCGTCTTCTCTGATCGTCTCCCCGTGGTTAAGGCCCACGCCGATCGTAATTGTATCATCGGGGTTGGCTTCATTGTGCTCGCTCAATGAACGCTGCATCCCTATTGAAGCCCGGAAGCCGTTTTCCCGGGCGGGAAAGGTAGTTAATGCTCCGTCGCCGTAGGTTTTTACCAGACTTCCGTCGTACTGTTCGACTTGATCCTCAACGAGGCCGATAAACCTTTTTACCAGTTTGAAGGCTTCCCTGTCTCCCTTCTGAGCGGTGAGGGTTGTGAAGTCCCGGATGTCGCTGAAGAGGACCGTCCCTTCGTCTTTCTTTGCCATGAAATCTCAGTTTACCTGCTGCCCTATTTGGATAATGCCATATTAGTTTGCCGCAATCGGTTGGCGAGTTCCTCGATGACGTTGGTGGCCATATCGGGATAGGTCTTGAGAAGTGCCTTGAAGTCCCAGCTGGTCAAAAGTAGACATCTGGTCTCCGTAGTGGCAACGACGTCAGCCGAACGCGGCTTTTCGTCCAGAACGGCCATTTCTCCGAAGAACTGGCCGGAACCAAGCTTCGATAAGGTATTCTCGTCCTGCTTAACCTCTACCTGGCCATCGAGAATTAAGTAGAAACCCGCGTTGCTGGCATCTCCTTCTCTCACTATTTCATCGCCGGGACCGAATTGCTTTTCCTTGGCCGTCTTTTTTACCGATTTTAACTGCTTATCACCGAAGGTGGAAAAAAGCGGGACCTCTTTTAACAACTCAAGTGAATCCTTGGACATGATTATTCATCCTCCATTTCGTTTTACTAAAATATATCACGGTGGGTGGTAAAATACAAAGTCCCCGTTATAATAAGTTTTATCCCGAAATATCCTGCAAAGAATGGAACAGATTTTGGTTCTGTTTTCAGGTATCTCATTTCCCGGTGAAAGAGCTCCTTTTGCCGGAGGTGTGGTAAATTTCTGCCTATTCTTTAGTATTTAAGGGTACTAAATCGCATACGTCTGGATCAGCTGGTCGGATGTCCTCCCGACCGACAGTTGAGAACGGTTAGGTGAAAGCAAAAGGGAGTTTTCAATGGAAGTCATTCCAATATCGCTTGGAACGACCATGAGTTTTTTGCTCGTTGGCCGAAAAGGAGGTCTTGTCCTGGTCGATGCCGGTAATCCTGGTGATGGAAAAAAGATCATCCGAGCAGTGGAAGAGGCCGGTTATCGGCCGGAGGATATATCCTTAATAGTGATTACTCATGGCCACAGGGATCACGTCGGAGGGCTGGCGGAACTGCAGGAGCACCTTTCGGCGAAGTCTATCGTACATCAGGAGGACGTAAAAGCCTTGACGGAAGGTAAAGAACCGGAAGTCACCCCGGTAAGGCTGGTCGGTAGCTTGATCGAGCCGATCCTACCCGAGCGTGACATCCCCCTGCCGCCGGATAAGCCCGAGGTAATAGAAGAGGAAAAGGTTAGTTTGAAGGGCTTCGGGTTCGAGGGGGAGGTTATTCATATACCGGGACACACTCATGGTTCCATGGGGGTTATATCCGAGGACGGAACGGCCGTGATCGGGGACCTCGTAATGGGGCGTTTTGTCGTTTACGGTAGAGCTGCGCTACCCGTATTTGCCGAAGACCCCTCCTCCGTGCGGGAGAGTATAAGGAAGGTTTTGTCGCGGGATCCGGAGATAATCCATACCTCCCACGGCGGTCCTTTCCGCTCGGAGGATCTGAAGGATCTTTTGTGAGTCCGAATTTCTGGATCAGGTGAAGGTATAATGAAGGCTCGAAACTGGTTGACCAGGTTGCGTTATCTCGGCGCCCTGTTATGGGTCTTTGGGTTCATTTTGCCTCTGCCGCTGGTTTTGGTTCCGTTTCTCCCGGACATTGGGGTTAGTATTTCCACGTTTTTACCTTTCCTTCTCCCTGCCGGACTTTCCCTTGTCCTGGGAGCGATTCTCAACCGGTCGATTAAACTGAGACCGCTATCCGGCAGCAGCGCGATAGTGGTGGTGACCCTTGGCTGGTTTATGATTTCGATAATTGGAGCAACCCCGTTTATGATCGGACTGGGTATGGGTTTCGTAGATGCGTTTTTTGAGGCTGCAAGCGGCTTTACGACTACAGGGATCACTATACTGACCGGGCTGGAAAAGTTGCCAAAAACTCTGATCTTCTGGCGCTCACTTACCCAGTGGATCGGTGGTCTTGGAATCCTCACCCTATTTTCGGTTCTGGTGTTCAAAGGGGAAGCTTCCCACAAGTTATACGGCGCGGAGAGTCACAAGGTTATCTCCGAGCGCCCGGCTCCGGGTCTGTTTAGCACGTTAAAGATTCTCTGGGCGATCTACTCCCTGTTTACGGCTGCCGTTTTTGCCCTGCTCTGGCTGGAAGGGACGGGCTGGTTTGATTCGATCAACCACGCGTTGACTACCCTTTCCTCAGGCGGTTTCTCGCCGCATGATGCGAGTATCGACTACTACCGTCAGGCCGGCTTCGAAAACTACAAACTAATTGAGTACACGATTATAGGCGGAATGACCCTGGCCGGCATGAGTTTCGTCGTTCATTATCGGGTGCTCAAGGGGAAGATCTCTTCCCTCTGGGACAGCATGGAGGTCCGGCTTTATTGGAAGATAATTGCGGGGGCTACCGGGCTCGTCCTTGCTAACCACATGCGGGTTCACGGTCTGGCCGGCGGTCTGGATGCATTTCGGCATTCCTTGTTTCAGGTGGTATCTCTACTAACCACGACAGGTTTCGGCACGAAAGATATCGCGGGGGGATTTTTTCCGGGAATGGCCAAGCAAGTATTCCTCTTCCTGATGGTCGTCGGGGGGATGGTGGGTTCGACAGGAGGCGGTCTAAAAGTCTTCCGGGTCGGGGTTCTCTGGGAGACCGTCAAAAGGCAGCTGAGGAGGACCGTCCATTCGCCGAGGACCTCGAACCCCCTTGTAATCGACGGAAAAAAGATCCCGGGAGAGGAGGTCAGGAGGATATCTTCCCTCTTTTTTGCCTGGATCGCTCTGATTTTGGCGGGCGGAATGATTACTGCCTTTTTCTCCTCCCTGTCTCCGCTGCAGTCCGTTTCGGGAATGTTCTCCGCCCTTGGTAATATCGGTCCGAGCTTTATACCGCTGGAGGAATGGCCCGAATTACATCCGGT
>CAZWZR010000197.1:0-3206 GCA_964638365.1 uncultured Thermotogae bacterium
GGGTAAAGAGGTCCTTGTCGTAGAGCGAGGACCCGAGAATCCAGAAATTGGAAGTCTGTGGGATTCTTTTGGGTTTTACGATATGAATATGTTAGGAATTCCAAAGAAATCGGAGCAGGGAGTAATCTTGTGGCGCACATTAATTCCGGGCGGATCAACCGTGGGTTCCTGTGGCAACGGGACTCCCTGCCTGGAAGAAGAACTGGCCGATCTGGGAGTCGACCTAGAAGAAGAGTTTGTCGAAGTGGAAAAGGAAACGGATATTTCCCCTACTGACGAAAGGCTCCTGTCGGAAGGTACAAAGAAACTCCGCGAAGCTGCCGGCGAACTTGGTTACGAGATGGAACCCATGCCAAAGTTCGTCGATTCGGTAAAGTGTAAGAAGTGTGGTCAGTGTGTCTATGGCTGCGAACAGGGAGCAAAATGGACCGCCCGGGAGTATCTGCAGGAAGCCGTCCAAAACGGAGCTAAAGTCCTTTACAACACTACCGTTCAGAAAGCTCTGGTCGAGCACGGGAAGGTGAAGGGGGTAGTGGGTGTAGGCCCGAAAGGAAAAACCGAAATATCGGCCGATGTGGTCATCCTGGCGGCCGGAGGTTTGGGAACTCCCGTAATCTTACAGCATACCGGGATTGAAAAAGCGGGTAACGGACTTTTCGTCGATCTCGTTGTAAATACTTACGGCGTGGTTGAGGGGCTAGATCAAACTCACGAACCATCCATGCCTCTAGTGAATCACGAGTTTCGCGGGGAAAAGGGGTTCATTCTCTCTCCGTTCATCAACTCATCCAGAGCGATTAGATTTCTGGAAGCCGGTCCAGGAGAACTGGCCCGGTCCTCTCAGGGCCTTGTTGGAATTATGACCAAGATCGCGGACGAGCCGGCTGGTCGGGTCTTTCCAGATGAGTCGGTTTCCAAGCCGGTGACCGACAAGGACTGGGGTCGATTAAACGAAGGTTCTGCTCTGGCAGAGGAAATATTAACCAAGGCAGGTGCCGATAAAGAATCCATTCGGATTGGCAACCCACAGGGGGCCCATCCGGGTGGAACCGCCGCGATCGGTGAGATAGTGGATGAAGATCTCCAGACCGATATAGACGGGCTTTTCGTCTGTGACGGGAGCGTGCTTCCGACTGCTCCCGGAATGCCTCCGATCGTCACTATCTGTGCCCTGGGGAAAAAGCTGGCTAAAACTTTAGCTTGAGGAATCCGCCTGGCAAGATAAAGGTTCTGTCCTACTGTCTCAGAACTTAAATTCCGAAACTTCCCCAAAAGGCTGCCCCGGGGATGTTTCGACTGGCTATAAGGAATTCTCTTAGATAAATTAATAAAAGGACCAGTAGTTTCCCTTCTTTAAACTCACCAAAGTTCGTTTAACCACTAGAAATAACCCATCCAGATAATTCGGGTACATTTGGCGACCCCGGACCCAGCTTTTAGGGATGGTAATTACGAGGACTTTAAAGACCACAGGACGTAAGTTCCTATCCCAGTTCCTATCCCGATTGCGCCCGAGACAAAGAAAACCATCGTGAAGTCGAAGTAGGTCTGGATCAACCCGAGCGCTATAGGGGCGGACATCTGACCGGTGTACTTCGCTATGTTGTTCACGGAAGATACGCCCCCCAGCCTGCCTTCAGGGGCTACCTTCGTAACGAGGGTATTTATCTGAGGCTGGTAGAGCCCCCTACCCATCCCAAACATGAATAGTGAGAGGGCAATCCATAACAGGGCACCTCGTGCTGGAAGGAGTAGGAAACCGAGCCCCGAGATCAAAAAACCCGAACCGATCAGGTATTTCTTCCGGACCAGCTCCACGAATTTGCCCGACTGCATGGCAAGCGTTATCGTTGCCACCGCCTGAACGGCCAGAAAGACCCCCGTGAGCCCCTCCGATACCCCGAACTGGCTCGCAAGGTGCTGGGGAATAAACGTTACCACGGTATATAACAGAAAAAACGACAGAAAGTTAAATATCAGGACGGCCTGAACTCCTCGTTCCTTTCCGGCCTCCATTAAGGGCTTCAGGTATCGACCGATGGAAATGAGCTCTCGTTTATCCGGAAACGGAAACCAGAACCAGAGTATACCGGCCAGGGGAATTGAGAGTATATATACGAAGAAGGGAAAGCTCCAGCTCAGACTCGCCAGCCCGCCGCCAAGCAGCGGGGCTACCATGCCTCCACCGGAACGGACGCTGCTTAACTTGCCCATTGCGTCTGCCTTCTCCGTACCGCTGTAGAGGTCGCCTATCAAAATTAGCGCCATTGGGGCCATCCCAGCAATCCCAACCCCCTGGATCATCCGAGCGACCAGAAGCAACGGAAAACTGGGGGCTAGCGCGGCGAATATACCGGCTGCGCCATTCAGAAGGAGTGCCGGAATCAGGACGACTTTCCGGCCGTACCTGTCGGTGAGAAAACCCATGAGGGGAAAGCTTATCGCCGTAGCCGCGGCATATACGGTGATTACGAGACCTACGCTTCCGCCCCCGATTCCGAAGTGGTCCGATATGGCGGGTAGCACCGGGCCGACGAGAGAACCTCCCATCATCCCGAGCAGAGCTACCGCCAGGATAAGGGGGAGCGTGGATCGTTTTTCGGGTTTTGCGGTTTTTTCCATCTACTTCGACACCTCGTCATTTCAAAAAACTAATCTAAACTCGTAAATAACTCAAATTTTGTTTTTGATAGGGAAGTTTTCACGAGTTAGCAGTCTGTTTAAATCATTCCCGCTAGATGTGAAAAGATGAGCATCTATAGTTAGGGCAGAATGGATGTAGTAGGCACCGAAACGGTTGCCGACCGAAATGGTTTCCTCTGTAGGTTGACCGACGACGAAGTTCTGATAGGTAAATGGGTAATCGACCCAGGGCTAGCCCTGGGTCTGAGGAGCAAGATGTACGAATCCAGCGGGTTTGACGGAGCGGTTGAGCTCGTAAAATACGAAAGATTGTAAAAAGATTAGAATCAGGAGTCGGATTGGTAATCGAACGACTGTTCGTTTTTATCTGTTGGCTGCAGGACAGCCCCACTCGACTACACAAATTTAAAATGTGCCGGTGGGAGTGATCCCCCTCGCCTTCGTAGCAAAACAACCGGAGGTCCTTGCTCCGCGACTTTTTCAGCAATCCTCCGGAGGCGAGACTTGCTTTTAGGATTTTCCATTTCATCCAGGAATATTTCCCTGTACTCTTTCCTAGACGA
>CAZWZR010000198.1:0-3205 GCA_964638365.1 uncultured Thermotogae bacterium
GCTGATTGAACCCAAAGGAACCAAAAATACCGGGAATATAGATAGCGAAATGACGGTGGAAAGTACGGATCGAATATAACATTCATACAACCTGGAAAAACGTGTTCCCTGGGAGAAAGAGAAGCCCTGATTGGGCAGTCCAAAAAAATATAAAATGAAATAGGTAGTCTTCTTGATTATCGACAATGCGCTGCAAAAGGCAGGTAAGAGTTAAAAAAGTTCCTTAGAACTAGGCTTTAATCATCCAAACTGGAACGGAGGGTTTTTTGTAAATTAGTCCGTTTATGTTATAATGCGGCTACAATGCATATAAGGTGCCGGCCGGTAAAATGAAGATAAGCGGAAAACTTGAGAAAATTAGCAAGAAGAAGTCGGTTAAAGTGTTTACCGCAATCCTCGGGTCTTTATTGGTTTTGTTCCTCGCTTTTGTTGGCTGGATCTGGTTTACAACCCTCCAACCAGACCAGGTCCAGCCAGCATCCGTCAGCAGGGGCGTTGACCTGCCTCCTGTATCCAAAAAGGACGAAATCAAGTTGATGAGCTGGAATGTCCAGTTCATGGCAGGTAAAAACTACCATTTTTACTTCGGAGGCGGCTCCGACACCCGTCCGAGTTCGAAGGATATAGCGCAAACCACGGAGGAAGTGGCCCGGGTAATCAGGGACGAAGACCCAGATATCGTATTACTTCAGGAAGTAGACGACGGGGCCAAACGGACGGACCAAGAGGACCAGCTGGAGAAACTGCTCGAGAGACTGCCGGATGAGTACGGTTCTCATGCCTCTGCCTTTTACTGGAAGGCCGCTTTCTCTCCCCACCCGAAGATCATGGGGTCGGTGGGCATGAAGCTGTCCGTGATTTCCAAGTTCAGGATCGAAAACGCCTTGCGGCACCAGCTGGCACTAAAGCCGGACAACTGGTTCGTCCGGCAGTTCGACCTGAAACGAGCAGCTCTGGAAGTCAGGTTCCCCCGGCGGGAAAGCGAGGACCTCGTGGTATTCAACACCCACCTAACGGCTTTTGCCTACGGTTCGAACGTCCGACAGCGCCAGGTGGAGGAAATTCAGGGGCTTCTGAAGGAAAGGTCGGAGTCCGGTTTCCCCTGGGTAATCGGGGGAGACTTCAACCTGCGGCCACCCGGAAGGGGAGGCGGGGATGGCAGCGAGGAGGTAATTAAACCGCTATTCGAAAGCTATCGTGCAATGCCGGGTTACGAAGAAATAAACGGGCCGAACCCGGAAGACTGGTATACCTACTTCTCCAACGACCCTGAGAGGACGGAACCCGACAGGACCATAGATTACCTCTTTTTTCCCAGGAAGGACTCTCTAGGGAGACACTACGTCCGGCAAGAGGATACGTCAGATATTTCCGATCATTTCCCTTTGATAGCGGAATTTAACCTTTCTTCTTATTAATTTAACCCCACATTCCCTCCCCCTGAACGGGGGAGGAGAATAGGGATAAATATATCTCTAATAATATTTCATGTACTTTTCGAGCTCCCAGTCGGTGACGTTAATCTGGAACTCTCGGGCTTCAGCTCTCTTCGCCCTGAGGAAGTTCTCCATGACGTGAGAACCAACCGCTTCGGCGATAACTGAGTCCTTCTCCAGCGCGTCCAACGCTTCGGTCAGGCTGCTCGGCAGCGAACCTATGCCCTTCTCCTTCTTCTTACCTGAATCCATCTCGTAGAGGTCTTCCTCGACGGGATCCGGTGGTTCTATCTCCTCTTCGATTCCGTGCAGTCCGGCCTTCAATATGGCGGCAAACGCGAGATACGGGTTGGCGGTCGGGTCCGGGCTGCGCAGTTCCAGCCTGGTAGAAGTTTCCGGGGTGCTCGTGTGGGGAATCCGGATCAATACCGAGCGGTTATGGCGGCCCCAGGATATGTTTACCGGTGCCTCGTAGCCGGGTACAAGCCGCTTGTAGGAGTTGATGGTCGGGTTTGTCAGTGCCGTAACCGCACCTATGTGATGGATAAGCCCGCCAATGAAGTGAAGGGCATCGTCCGACAGTTCGTACGGATGGTCCGGTTCGTAAAAACAGTTATCACCGTTTTCAGTCAGTGATATGTGGGTATGCATGCCGGAACCGTTGATATCCCCATAAGGTTTGGGCATAAAGGTCGCGTTCAGCCCGTGCTTTAGCGCTATCGTCTTAGTAGTGGACTTGAAGGTTATCAGGTGGTCGGCCAGTGTCAGCGCCTCATCGTAGCGAAAGTCTATTTCGTGCTGGCTCGAGGCCACCTCGTGGTGGGCCGCCTCTACCTTGAACCCCATTTTCTCGAGGCTGATAACCATGTCCTTTCTCGCCTCTTCGCCCTTATCCACCGGCATCAAATCGAAGTACCCACCCTGGTCGTGCAGCGAAGTCGAGTCCCTGCCGGCTTCTTCGTCACCGTCGGGGCTGAACATGAAGAACTCCGGCTCGGCTCCGGCGAACATCTTCAGATCCTTATCAGCCGCCTCCTTTATGACTTTCTTCAACCTATAGCGGGGATCACCTTCAAACGGCTCACCGTTAGGCTTGTGGACGTCACAAATCAGCCTGGCGTTTCCGTACTCTTCGCCTTCACTCGTCACCGATTTCCAGGGATATATCTTCAGCGTATCCAGGTCGGGGTGCAGGTACATGTCGGACTCGAATATACGAGCGAAACCTTCAATTGAGGAACCGTCGAATGCTATACCCTCTTTCAGTGCTTTGGGCAACTCGTCCAGCGTGATCTCAACGTCCTTTGGGATTCCGAGGATATCCGTAAACTGGAGCCTGATGAATTTTACGTCCCTTTCCTCCAGGGAAAAGACGGCGTCTTCTATTTCAGTTCTGTCTTTCGCCACGTTGAATCGACCTCCAGGTCTGATATGATAAACTTATAGAAGAATTATAAAGATGAATAGACGTATGTCAAGAGTTATTCTAAATTTGTAGTAAAATGTTTGATATTTTATCCATATTCCGTATAATCGTTTTAGTTTTAAGATTATTCACCCAAAACCACTGGAGGGGACAATGGAAGAGGCGAAGTTAAACGTAAAAATACTCGAATCGCTAATGGGGGACGGGAGGAAATCGATAAGGGAAGTTGCCCGCGATATCGACGTTTCTCCTTCGACCGTAAGCAATCATCTTGACGAGCTAAGAGAAGAAGGAGTAATTAAAAGGTTCAAGCCGGCCATCGACTACGAAAAACTCGGCTTCG
>CAZWZR010000199.1:0-986 GCA_964638365.1 uncultured Thermotogae bacterium
AGCCTCCATGTGAAGGCTGGAGACTATGGTACCTCCGAAATCGTTCGGAATCCGGTCCGGCTCTTCGTGGTTCAGGGCTAAATTTGCTCTTTCCCTCGAGCTGGTGTCGGCCATCACGAGCTCCTTCGGAGAACGGTGTGAATCGTTACCGCTATCAGGATCAGGATTCCGTAGATAAACCGAGTCCAGAAACCGGACAGACCGGCAGCCACGATCCCCGCTTCCAGGGAGCCGATTATGAAGGCCCCGAGGAAAGTGCCGTATACCGTCCCTTCTCCTCCGAACATGGAAGTTCCGCCGATAAATACGGCGGCCATAGTGGTCATCAGGTAGCCCTCACCCATGGTGGGCCACCAGGTCTTCAGCCTGAACGAGTCCAGGATACCGGCGAAGGCCGCCAGCGCGCCGAACAACATGAAAATCAGGATCTTGGTCTTGGTAACGCTTATCCCCATCATCTCCGCCGTCTCCGGATTGTCGCCGCTGAACAGGATATGATCGCCGAATTTATGTCTGAACAACAGGGACCACACCAGCAGCGCCAGGACGAGAAACCAGATGGATTGAGCCGGGATTACGCCCCCGATTTCCCCGACTAGCACGGCGTGAATGGGTGTTCCGGCCATCTGCGTCAGCGTCGTCGCCTGGCCCGCCGCGATGATGTTCGTGGCCCCTCGGATCAGAAACTGCATTCCGAGGGTTACGACTATCGAGGGAATCCCAATCAGGGTTACGAGCATACCGTTTAACAACCCGACCATGGCTCCGGAGGCCAGGCCCGCGAGAATTCCCAGAATAATGCTACCCGTAAACCCCATGGTTACGGCAAATACGTAACCGGCAAAACCCATTACGGCAGTAAACGAAAGGTCTATCTCTCCGGAGACGAGAACCAGCGTCAGGCCCAGGCCCGCTATTCCGATAAACGGGGTAATGGAGAGGAAGGAGCTGTAGATCCTCCCCTTCAGAAACGTCCCGGGCGCGGT
>CAZWZR010000199.1:996-1402 GCA_964638365.1 uncultured Thermotogae bacterium
CCCCAGCTGTGTATTATATTCCTTCATACGTTCTACGATGTGCATGAACTAAGCTCCCTCCGCTTCGGACCTGGTTGCGTGGTGAGTTAATTCGTCTATCAGTTCCTGCTCGGTCAATTCCCCTTTCTCCCTTCTGTCGGCTACCTCCCCCTTGTCCAAAATTACGAATCGATCGGAAACTTCATAGATATGGGCGATCGTATGGGAAATATAGACGCAGGACTTTCCCTGTTTTTTGACCTCCCTGATGAAATCGAGAACTTTGCCGATCTCCTTGACGGAAAGGGCGTTGGTGGGCTCGTCCAGAATAATCAGATCCGCCTCGAAGTACATCGCCCTGCCAATGGCTATCCCCTGCCGCTCGCCCCCGGAGAGCGTGCTGACCGTGGAATCCGGGGAGACTCCC
>CAZWZR010000199.1:1412-2939 GCA_964638365.1 uncultured Thermotogae bacterium
ATTATTCTGTCCGTCTCCGATTTTGCTTCTTCCACGTCGATGTATCCTAATTTGGTCGTCGGCTGCCTGCCCAGAAATATGTTCCGCCATAGGGCCTGCTTCTGCCCCAGCGCTTTTTCCTGAAATACTGTCTCTATACCCATGTCGTGCGCCTGTCGCACCGAGTAGTCATCCGGGTCTACCTTCTCCCCTTTTATAAAAATCTCTCCTTCGGTAGGGGGATATAGACCGCTCAGGATCTTCTGTAAGGTCGATTTGCCGGCCCCGTTGTCCCCGATCAGCCCAATTACCTCATTTTCCCCGACTTCGAAGTCGACTCCTCGCAAAGCAACTACTCCGCCAAAACGTTTGTGGATGTTCTTCATTTCGACGAGACTCATGACCTAACGTATTTCCCTCCCTGAAAGAAATATCGGCAGGTCGGATACGAGAAGGTATCCGACCTGCCGGCAACTGTGTAGCAATTTACCGGATGCCTTCTTCCGCCAAAGGCGCAATTGCTTCGATGTTACCGGAGTGGATCAGCCCTGCACCGGTCTTTATATGCAGGCCGGAAAACTTGTATTTTGCGCTCAGATAGGTCTGGAATATCGGTAGGAACCCCTGCAGGAATGGTTGCTGGTCGAGGACGAGATCGGTATAGCCACTCTGAATTGCCTTCACCGTGGCGGGGGAAAGGTCGAACCCGGCTCCGTATATTTCATCCGGATCGAGGCCCGCCGCCGAGAAGTACTGTTCCTGTGTGGCGGTAAGAGCACCGTGGTCAGTAATTACCAGTTCACAGTCCGGGTTGCTCTGCAGATACCCCGTGATGACTGGAATTCCGGCCGAGGCGTCCGCGTCTACCTCAGAGGAAATCTCTATGTAGTCTACCTCTATTCCCTTCTCTTCCAGCGCGTCTATGGCTCCCTGCGTTCTCTGACCTCTGGTCGGCTCGGACTTCAACCCCCAGACGAGGGCCTTGTCCCCTTCCTCAATCCGGCTCTTTCCGCGGATGCCTTGCCGAGGGTGTAACCGGACGGGTATAGTTCCTGACCGACGTACCCGAACCCCTTTGACTTATACCTCTCCTCCAGTTCGGGTAACGTGACGTTCTGGCTGGTCACTACTATACCTTGTTCCTCTACTGCTTCCTCGACGAACGGTTCGTAAGCGTCGACCCCCGGATGACCCATTATGGCTATTCCGTCAGGGTTGGAGGCCATCGCTTCCTGTAATTGGTTGACCATCTTCTGGGGGTTCCAGTCGGACCACTTGTACTTGACGTCCACCCTGTCGCCCAGAATGTTAGCGGCCTCTTTAGCGCCTTTTTGGACTACTGTCGCAAATGGACCGCCCGGACTACCGCCGGGGAAGAAGAAGATTTCTATCGGTTCTTCACTGCTCCCATTCTGAGCAAAAGCCGGGGCCACCAGCAAGCCCAAAAGTACCGTAGAAATCAGAAGAATCTTTAAATTGCTCTTCAACATTCAAATACACCTCCTAGGGTGTAGTGTAGTTATAATTAAGATTTCCAACGACTTTTCC
>CAZWZR010000199.1:2949-3193 GCA_964638365.1 uncultured Thermotogae bacterium
CGAGTCTACTCGACCTATTTGTTCACCAAACTTCTAAAAGTTCGATTAATCGACTTGAGTTCGGTTCGGGAGAACGACCTAAAGTTCTACGTCGTCCCCCCTCTTTTGGAGTCCTTCATTTACCCATTCATTCGGAATTGACCCGTACTTTATTGCCGCCTCTCGGAAGGCCTGCAAGTTCTCCTCCGAGTAGGAGTAAGCGTGAGCGGGAGCAAGAACGAATCCTCCTCCAGTTGACAGATGC
>CAZWZR010000200.1:0-2442 GCA_964638365.1 uncultured Thermotogae bacterium
TAAAATGCCCTAAGTGCGGTGCCTCAACTTATTTCTTTTACTTGAGGCTTTTTAAAAAGGAAACTCTACAGTATCCTTGAACCAAAGATATTTAATGAAGAAGTGGAGGGAAAAAATGTTACTAAAACAGTATCATAATGAAAAATTGGCTCATAGTTCTTACATTCTCGCCGGGGAGGAAAGCTGTGCGGTAATTGACCCCGTGCGTGATGTTCAGCTATATTTGGAGGAAGCAAAAAACCTTGAAGTAGAAATAACTCATATTCTGGAAACACATCTGCATGCAGACTTTATTTCCGGCCATATGGATCTGGCCAAAAAAACAGGGGCAACTATTTATGCACCTGAGTCCGCTGACTGTCAATTTAAACATACCGGTTTAAAAGAAGGTGATGAAATTAACCTGGAAGATATGGAATTAAGTGTTCTGGAAACACCCGGACATACACCGGAACATTTATCTTATGTGGTTAAAGATTTAGGCAGAGCAGATGACACAGTTGGCGTTTTTTCTGGTGATACTTTATTCGTTGGAGATGTTGGCCGACCCGATTTGTTCCCCGGCCGGGCAGAAGCATTAGCTAAAAAACTGTATAATAGTCTTTTCCATAAATTAATGAAATTACCTGATTACTGTGAAGTATATCCGGCTCACGGGGCAGGTTCACTCTGTGGAAAAGCAATGGGTGCCAAAAGGCGTAGCACAATAGGCTATGAAAAAAAGTACAACAGTGCCCTGCAAATAAATGATAAAGATAAATTTATTAAGGAACTAACAGTTGATATGCCACCTGCTCCCGATCATTTTAGCCGATGTAGTGCTGTTAATGCTAAAGGGCCGGCTTTGGTTGATGACTTGCCTGAAATGAAATCAATGCATCCGGAGGAATTCAAAAAAGCTAAGTTGGGCAAAGCTCTGGTTGTTGACGTAAGATCCTACAATGCCTTTGGAGGCCAGTTTATACCCGGCTCTTTGAATATTGATTTTGAAGGTAATTTACCTACTTTGGCCGGCTGGATTATTCCACCGGATGTAGATATATTGCTGGTGGCTGAAAACGGAAAAAGGGCAAAAGAAACTGTAAAATACTTGCGAAGAGTGGGGCTTGATAACATCATTGGTTATCTTGAAGGAGGATTATCTTCCTGGTCAAAAAGGGGATACGAGACCGAACATATTCAGCAGGTTTCAATAATGGAATTAGAGGATATTCTGACAGATAGCGTTACTATCATAGACGTTAGGGGTAAAGAAAAATTCACTGAAAATCATATAAATGGAGCTATTAATATTCCCACACAAGAACTAAGGAACAAATATAAGGAACTGGATCAAGACAGATCTTATTTATTATGCTGCAATACAGGCCATCGTTCCAGCCTTGGTGCAAGTATTCTTAAACAACATGGCTTCAATGATGTATTTAATCTGGCAGGCGGGATGACAGCATATAATAATTTAGAGGAGTTATAAAAAGTGGGTTTTAATCTTGTAAAATGTTCACCATATTTGATAGCAATTAATCAGAAATAAAAACTGTCTTAGGCTGGGAATGGATGATCGTGCTGGGGATAATTGTCGGAGCTGAAGTTTTTCTCAGATCTTATCCTGTTTTGCAGGATAATATTTTTAAAGTCGGTAAATTAACAAATTGACCTTACGGAAGTATTAAGTATCGAGCACTGGAAGTGGTTAGGATCTCACCATCTACTCTGGCCTTTAACTTAAAAGTTATTGAAGTAGTGAGATACCCATGCTCTTTGTTATTTTAGATTGGACGTCAATTACAGTCGCTGTACTGGGTATAATCGTTATCGTCTGGGGCGTTATTTTGACACTTGCTAAATTTTTGATGAAAGAATTCGGCCGGAAAGACGATAACGATAAATCGTTTCTGAAAAACGAACTCCTGCGCCTTACACTCGGTTCCTATCTCTTACTGGGGCTTGAAATATTAATTGCTGCGGATGTTATAAAAACCATCAGAAATCCCGATTTAAAAGAAATAGCCATCCTGGCCAGTATTGTGACCATTCGAACCGTAATAAGTCACTTTCTAGATCTGGAAATGGTTGAACTGGAGTCAAATAATTAGGTCATTTAACGTTTCAAGGAGCAATTTCTATTCTTTTAAGCAGCTCTCAAGGGTTCTATAGACAAATTACTCGCCGATCTAATTGTTGTCACAGAACCTGAACTTTTTTCTTTCAAGTAAGCCAAAAAAGTTTTTAGGACTAATTCCGTGATGTTTTAGTAAGCGTCCTTTGTCGCACCCCAGAAGTTTCTATTATGCATTGGTATTTATTCTAAGTGTTCTTGTAGAGGCCTAAACTACTCCGCCGATTTCCGGAATACAATATTGGTCCTCAGCCAATTGCAAAACTCTACAAATTAACCCAAAATATTTTAAGATCCATAACTATTTATCCGGAAGTGATAAA
>CAZWZR010000200.1:2452-3162 GCA_964638365.1 uncultured Thermotogae bacterium
CTGGTATCGGAGTCCTGGTGCTGATCAGTTTTATTTACTCGAATCGCCCGATTGGCTGCTCTACGGCTTACGTCAGGGCAAGTGGTCTTGGCGAAGAATTGTTCAAAAAAGAGAAGGTCGAAAGCAACGAATATTATAAGAAGTTCATCCCAAAAATTGGCTGGGAAGTAGTTTTACTTGCAGGAGTCGTTCTCGGCGCGCTTATCTCTTCGGAGCTTTCCGGTTCTTTTGTCCTAGAGACCGTTCCGGAACTATGGAAGACGGGGTTCGGATCCAGTTTCTTGCTGAGGGCTATTGTTGCGATACTTGGAGGATTGCTGCTCGGTTTTGGAGCGAGGATGGCCGGTGGCTGTACTAGCGGCCACGGAATTAGCGGAACGCTCCAGCTTGCCGTGAGTAGCTGGTTGGCCCTCTTCTGTTTCTTCGTCGGAGGTTTCGGGACTGCTTATCTGCTCTACGTAATCGTCGGGGGGATTTAGATGCTTGAGAGGTTCAGGGAGAAAAAAAGCCTTAGATTGCTGACCGCCCTGGTAGTTGGTTTGTTATTTGGCTTTCTGCTACAGAAAGGCGGGGCGACGGATTACCGGGTGCTAGTGAACCAGCTTCTTTTGCGGGACTTTACCGTGCTAAAAATAATCTTCAGCGCGATAGTCGTGGGCTCCCTTGGGTTCCACTTACTGGTACGTGGAGGATTAGTCGATCCAAGTATC
>CAZWZR010000201.1:0-3127 GCA_964638365.1 uncultured Thermotogae bacterium
CGAAAAAGGTGAGTTTGTTTGACTGCGATAGAATCACTGAATCTGGTCAAGGAAGTCGACGGCCTCCGGGCCGTAGACGGGGTGTCATTCCGAGTTGAGAAAGCAGAGATATTTGGCTTTCTCGGGCCCAACGGAGCCGGCAAGACCACTACCACGCGGATGATCACGGGGATCATCAAGCCGGACTCGGGAACCGCGACCATCGAGGGAATTGACGTAGTTCAGAACCCCACCGAAGCCAAGGGTAGAATCGGCATCGCTCCCGAGGAGGCCAACGCCTACCTCGACCTGACCGCCCGGGGCAACATGAACCTGGCCGGCGAGATCTACGGAGTGCCCCGGGGCAATCTGAAGAATAGGATCGACGAACTGCTTGAAACCTTCGGACTACTGGACAGGGCGGATTCCAAAGTAAAAGGATTCAGCAAGGGGATGAAGCAGCGCTTAATCCTGGCCATGGCTCTGATAAACGATCCCGGCATACTGTTTCTAGACGAACCGACGGCCGGGCTGGACGTGGAGAGCCAGAGACTCATTAAGGACCGTATCAAGGAACTAAACGAAGACGGAAAAACGATATTCCTGACAACCCACGACATTGCCGAGGCGGACCGACTCTGTGATCGTGTTGCCGTTATTAACAAGGGTAAGATAGCGGCAATAGATTCGCC
This sequence comes from uncultured Thermotogae bacterium, assembly GCA_964638365.1. Classification (GTDB taxonomy): domain Bacteria; phylum Bipolaricaulota; class Bipolaricaulia; order M55B111; family M55B111; genus JAGXLP01. The sequence goes on from CAZWZR010000201.1 coordinate 672, forward strand.
GGAAAAGCTTAAAGCGACGATTCAGAGCACGAGGTCCGTTCTTGTTAGCTTTAGCTCGAAGGGATCACGGCCTTCAGAACTAGAAAACCTGGAAGCCGTGGAAGAACTGGAGAAAGAAGGTGACAAGTGGCGCCTCTATGGTCCGAACCCCGGATCGATAATAGAGGAGGTCGTCGGATTTGCCAGAGATGAACAATTAAAAGTCGTTTCTCTAAACACTTCGGGACCAAGCCTGGAGGAAACTTTCACACATCTAACCAAAAACGAGGTCGAATAAAAAGGAGGATAATGTATTACCCTTCCAGTCTCAGGAAATCGATTTCTATAGCCAAAAAGGACCTGCTCATTTACTACGGCAAGGGCCCGGTTGTGATATTTGGAATCCTGCTCCCGTTCTTCTTTTTCTTTTCCTTTTTAATCGGAAGGGAGATGCCTCCCCTATCGTTAATTTCCGGTCTCGGCGGTATGGCCATATGGTTTACCGCAACCTCGATAAGCCCGGTAATCGCTCCAATGGAGACCAGAACGAGGACGCTGGAGAGGCTTGTATCAATGCCGATATCGGTAACTGAGATGCTGATGGGCGATATCCTGGCTTCAATGACGATGGGTGGTCCTTTCGGCGGTCCCGATCTCCATAATCGCGACAATTCTGGGTCTCAATCTGGAGCTGTTTCTCCCGCTTTTCCTGGGTATTGTTTTGGCGAGTTTCTGCTTTTCCGCAATCGGAGTCTTAATGTCCGCTTTGCCCACTGATACTCCCTCCGACGTCATGATGCTGGCTCTATTGATAAAATTCCCGGTGGTATTCGTGAGCGGTGTTTTTATTCCCGCGAGCAACCTACCGGGATGGGGCAGGGCCATCTCCAGGTTCAGCCCCCTCACTTATTTCGTCGACATCGTTCGGGCTTCATTCGGCGGAAGCGGCCAGCCCTGGCTGGATGTAGGGATACTATCTTTGTTTTCGGTCTTCTTTCTGTTCGCCGCCGTCATCGTTCACGAGAAAACTCTACCGAAAAGGCTTTGATCGAATTGGTTTTAATTGCAACCCTGACCCTATTCCTGATTATTCCTCCGGAATCTCGGAAAATCGATGCTCGGTTAAACAATTGTTAAAGGATCGGATATGTGTTAGAATGTTAAAGATATTTAGGAATTGTAAATTTTAGATCCATTTTACGTAATTACGGGGGATTTTCACGAAGATTAATTTCCGTGGATTCGAACGAAGGAACTGTTTTTAAACTTCAAATCAAGACTATTGTTCAACTTTAGCCGACACTTCCCCGGATATGACCGGGGGTTATTCTGATACTAATTTTGAAGAGGGATGTGATCGGACTTATATGTATTACAAGGCAGAATTTATAGTCATGGGAAGGACTCCGAACGAAGAGGACATAACCCAGGCGTTTGAAGAAGACGACAGGGTTAAAAACCCTCAGGCAGTAATAAGGGAAACCGCTGAGATGGACTTCGGACAGCCCTCCAGGAAAGTCGATGAGCCGCCGGAGCAGGGAATAGGGTTCGATAAGATGGCATACGACGGCGTTTTCGATCCTGCCCGGGGCCACCTGCTCTTTGAGACGCCGGAGGAGTACGTTCCAAACGAGATCATGGACATCTTTGAGGCAGGCATGGACAGGCTGAACGTACCTCTCGATCTGATTTACATTGATGCGAACTCGGAGGCCTTCAGCGACAGTTAAGTCGAATTAATTAGATAATGCAAGATTCGGGACGAAACGTGGCCCGGAAATCCAAATCCGGGCCACGATTTTTTCTTGAAATCAGCCTCTCCTAAGAAACGAAAATCCCCGCAACCTGGCTCGCAATGACCCTAATTCCCACTAAAGACACAACCTCAATCAATGGAAAAATCTATAAAACGGTCGAAGAGGGAAGTTTTATGGTATTCCGAATTCATTTGAAAAACCCCCTGCACGCCGAAGCCCCTGGTATCAAGCAGGTCGAACTTCGCAAGTGGATTCAGGACGCGGGATGAGAATAATACCGTGAATAGCTCCATTCTTTTTTCATCGTCCGTATCCACCAACGGCGGAGGTGCTATAAGTTCCACAAACGAATCTCGGTCCATCCAGCCCTCAGTCGAGTCAAGCCGACCCAGCCTATAAAGGCTCCACGGAAACAGCGCCTGTAATTCAGGCAGTTCGCCCCCGCGGGTAAAATAAGCCAGGTTAAATTCCCGGAAATACGTAACGAATAGCCGCTTCATCACTTCGGCGGATTTTCTTAAATCGAGGGCTTCCTCTCCGCGATCAGTCGTATGGAAAGCACCCTCTTTCTTTTCAAGAAACCCTGCTACCTGAAGAACAACCCTGAGAATGTGAAGCGGTCGCGCTTCCGTCTCGTCCAAAACGTCCTGAATTTCGCACGGACTATCCAGGGAATCGGGTCCGAAGTCCATATCATCCAGGAGAGCGTAGACGGTATCC